>CAZKDA010000019.1:0-15517 GCA_964551455.1 uncultured Saprospiraceae bacterium | reverse complement strand
CAATTCCCGGCGATTGTGCCAACCAATTCGTTTTGATCCGCACCTGGACTTTTACGGATATCTGTGGTAATACCTCCAGCGTGATGCAAACCATCGTTGTACACGATGACACACCGCCAACATTTGACGTTCCGGATGATATCACCATCGAGTGCGATCAGGATCCGGAAGACCTCACCATTACGGGAGATATTAGTAATGTAATGGACAATTGCGATCCCAACCCGACGTCGGGATACACGGATGTGGTCGATTTGAGTGGCTGCGGCGGATATACCGGAACCATTACGCGTACCTGGACAGCTACCGACGAGTGTGGTAATTCCACTTCCATCGATCAGATCATTACCATCGTGGATACCACACCTCCAACCTTTACGGTACCACCGGATGTTACTATTGATTGTACACAAGATCCGAACGATCTGGAAATTACAGGAGATGTGACGGATGCCATGGATAATTGCGATGATGGTGGCGCTACTCCTCCTTCGCTCTGGATCAATGAGATTCATTATGACAATGAGGGAACAGATGTTGGCGAGTTTATCGAGGTGGCCGGAACAGCAGGAATCGACCTTTCAAATTATCAACTGATCCTTTACAACGGAGCGAATGGCCAGAGCTACAATACCCTCGATCTTTCAGGAATTGTACCGGACGAAAGCAATGGTTTTGGTGCAGTAGCTTTTACGTATCCTTCCAACGGCATCCAGAACGGTTCACCCGACGGTATCGCTTTGGTTCAGGGTGGCAACATTGTCATCCAGTTTCTGAGCTATGAAGGCACATTTACAGCTACAAATGGCCCGGCGAACGGCATGATGTCAACGGATGTCGGCGTGGAAGAAACCGGCTCAACCCCTATCGGCTTTTCATTGCAACTCACAGGAACCGGCGGGGTTTACGACGATTTTGTGTGGAACGATCCGTTGCCAGAATCTCCGGGCAGCCTCAACATTAATCAAAATATGGTTGCACCGCCGCCACCGATGGGGCTTTTGGTAGAGTATTTCGATAGTTTTACACCAATTTGTAATGGGGTCTTAAATAATATCACAAGAACGTGGAGAGTGACGGATGCCTGCGGAAATGTCAACGAACAGATCCAGATGATCACCGTTGAGGACAATGAGCCTCCTACCTTTACGGTTCCTGATGATGTGACGATAGAATGCGATCAGGATCCTGGCGACCTCACAGTTACCGGAAGCCCGACGGAAATCGAAGACAATTGCGATCCGAATCCTGTGGCTACTTATTCCGATGTAGAAGATTTGACAGATTGTGGTGGTTATACCGGAACCATCACCCGCACCTGGACCGTTACGGATGGTTGTGGAAATGCAACCAGCCAGGTTCAGATCATCACGGTGGTCGATACCACTCCGCCGACATTTACAACCCCACCCGATGTTACTATCGAGTGTGAAGATGACCCTGATGACCTGACCCTCACGGGGGATGTGACCGATGCGATGGACAATTGCACGGGAGTAGGCCCAATGGATATATGGATCAATGAATTCCATTATGACAACGTGGGCACTGACGTCAATGAATTTATCGAGGTTGCCGGAACCGCTGGTATTGATTTGTCAACCTATCAACTCATCCTTTACAATGGCGCCAACGGATCGGTTTACAATACAATGAACCTGAGCGGCATCATTCCCAACCAAAGCAATGGTTTTGGCGCTGTTGCTTTTGTGTATCCTGTCAATGGCATCCAGAACGGAGCGCCGGATGGTATCGCTTTGGTAAATAATGGAACCAATGTACTCGAATTCATCAGCTATCTCGGAACCTTCACCGCTGTCGGTGGGCCGGCAAATGGTATGCTGTCCGTTGATGTAGGCGTTTCTGAAAATTCAAACACTCCGGTTGGTTTTTCACTACAAAAAATAGGTTCCGGTAGCGAGGGTAGCGACTTTACCTGGAGCGGACCTTCGGATGATTCTCCGGGATCTATTAACGTTGGTCAAACCATGATCGCCGTTCCCCCACCTTCGTCCATGCTCACCATTGAATACGAAGACGAATCTGATGTTACCACTTGCGAAGGCGGGACAATACTGCGTACCTGGACGGTCACCGATGCCTGTGATAATTCCACTTCACAGGTGCAGACCATTATCGTCAATCCACCGCAACAACCTGAGATCACCTGCCCGGCTGACCTCACCGTTGCGTGTATCGCTGATGCAGGCATCGACGCAAACAATGCCTCGGTAGTGATCTATTGCGACCTGAACTTCAAACTCTGGGTCACCCAACCCGATGTCGAAGGCGCACAAAACTGTCCGGGAACGACTTATACCTACACATACAAAACGCTGGATGAGTGCGGCGGATACGCCCAATGCCAGCAGGTAGTCACCATCGAAAATGATCCGCCTGTGGTCACTGTGATCCCCGGAGAAACGGTAAATTGTTATGCGGACATCGTGGTGAGCGAAAGCGATGCGACTGTCACGACAAGCTGCGGCGATGATTATGATTTAAAAATAATGCCTCCGATCATTGAAGGCATATTCGAGTGTCCGGGATCGACAGTTACATTCCCTTTCCGCGTCAGAGACGATTGCGGAAGAGAAGTGATCGTCAACCGCGTATTTACAATTGGAAACAACGAACCACCAACGATCGTGGCTCCGCCGGATATGACAGTTACCTGCGCGTACAATTTCAATGTCAACCCAAATCATGCTATGGTCACTACCGGCTGTAAGTTGGATTATGTAACAACGGTCACCGGCCCTGTGATCTCAGGAGAGGAAGATTGTCCCGGCACAACCTACACTTACACCTATACCGTAACCGATGATTGTGGGCGCACTGCCAGCGATACGCGCGTGTTTACCATTGAAAACGGTCCACCTGTGATGAATTGCCCGGAAAATTGCCTGATCCAGAATTGTGAAGACGGAACGTACCTCGAAATTATTGAAGCCTGGATTACAACCGTAACCGCTACCAGCTCGTGCGGTGAAAACATAGTTGTCACAAACAATTACAATCCAAACAACCTTGGTTTCTGCATCTGGAACGGAATGACTTCGGTGACTTTTACAGCAACCGATGATTGTGGCAGAACCACCACCTGCATCGGCGATATCGTGATCGTGGATACAGAACCGCCAACAGTCATCGAGCCTGCACAGGATATGCTCACAATTTGCAATGCCAATACGCAATCCGTACTGGATGCCTGGGTGGCCAACCACGGCGGAGCAGTGATCATCGACGGATGTCATGGTGATGATCTGACCTGGACGACCGACCCGGCCAACCCAACCATCAATTGCATGGGCATGATGGGCAACACTTCCATTGATGTCACTTTCACAGCTACCGATGGTTGTGGCAACTCGGTTTCCACTACCGCTACATTTACAGCTTTAATGAATGGCGGAGGTAACGATATCAATATCAGTGGAAGCCTGTTGACCGAAGAAGGTATGGGCCTGGAAGCAGCCAGCGTGATGCTCGACGGAAACGTTTCTGGAATGCCGTATTATCAAATGTCGGATGTTGAAGGATACTTCGAGTTTAATAACCTGGTGCCGCAAAGCAACTATGTGGTCGATCCGGATAAAAATGACGACCCGCTCAACGGGTTATCCACCTTCGATATCGTGTTGATGACCAAACATATTTTGGCAGTAGAACCGCTGAATTCGCCTTACAAGATCATTGCAGCCGATGTCAACAACAGTGGCTCGGTAACGGCCATCGATATCGTGAAACTCAGAAGGCTGATCCTGTTTATCGACACTGTTTTTGAAAATAACACAAGCTGGCGCTTCGTCGATGCCGAGTTTGTATTCCCCGATCCGACAAATCCGTTTGCAACTTCCTTCCCCGAAGTGATTTCTTTCAATGGTTTGATGGATTCCGAAGTTGCCAACTTCGTGGCTGTCAAAGTCGGAGATGTCAACGGAAGTGCCATCCCGAACAACCTGATCAGCGGCCAGGATCGCAATTTCAGCGGAGACCTGACCTTCGAAACGGATGACCGGCACCTTACTGCCGGCGAGGCCGTTGATGTTCAGTTCAGATCAAGGGACTTCAACGAAATATTGGGGTACCAGTTTACCCTGAATTTCAATGACAATGCCCTCCTTTTCATGGAAACGGAATCCGGCGCCCTTCCCAAACTGGGAGAAGAAAACTTTGGATTGGCACTGCTGGATAAGGGCGTGATCACCACAAGCTGGTCAAACAACATTGCTACCGGCATGGAGGCTGACGAGACGCTCTTCTCGATCCGTTTCATTGCCAAACAGAATGTCAGGCTGAGCGATGTGCTGAGTATTTCTTCACAATTCACGAAGTCTGAAGCCTACAATACCATAGGATTACTTAATCCTGTGCTGAACTTCAAGCTCGAAAGCAAGGTACAAAGCAAAAAGTTTGCATTGTATCAAAACCAGCCGAACCCCTTCAAAAATGAAACGGTGATCGGTTTCAACCTGCCGGAAAGCGGAACTGCGAAGTTGAAATTCTTTGACCTGACCGGAAACCTCCTCAACGTTGTCGAGGGTGAATTTGAGCAGGGATACAACGAGATCAGCGTTTCCAGTGCAGATTTCCCACTCAATGGGTTGATCTATTACCGCCTGGAGTTCGGCCATCATTTTGCAACCAAAAAAATGATCCTGATGAATCTGAAATAACAGAGAGATTCAATAATAACAAAAGCCCTTCTCAACATTGAGAAGGGCTTTTTTATGGTGTGAAGGGGTATGATAAAACGAAACCGTCATTGGTTGAAATATTTCTGAAGCTCAACGCCCAATAATTTTACGTCATCCAGTTTGTAGAATATCTTATGCACCTTTTTGTCAGGAGTGATCAAAATGTATGTAGGATTGCCGAGATTGTTCGCTTCTACAAATGTCTTTCCGACAAACTTTTTACTATCGTCAGAGACATTCATCCAGTGGAGGTCGAGATCTTTGGCGTATTGTCGGATCTGGTTGAGGTATTCATCGGTGGAAATCCCTACGATATTGATGTCAAATTGTTTGTAAAAGGCCTTGAGGTATCGTTTATTGTCTTTGCATTTTGCACAATCCAGCGTCCAGAATTCCAGGATTACCGGTTTTTCCAGCAGTTTGTACAATTCTGCTTTTTTATTATTTACATCGTTGAAAGTCACATTCGGAACAGTACTTCCGACGTTCCAGCCGGAGGCGGCGCTTTTGGCTGTAAATTCATCGGGCGCGATGTTGGGTTTCACGTTGCTCGATTGCGCATTTCCATATTGCAGCGAAAATGAAAAAAAAAGGATTACTACCAGGAACAATTGTGCCGGGAAGGTTACAGATTTTTGGGTTTGAATAATTCTCATGTCAAATGATTTTTGTAATAAAATGCTTTGAAATATTGAAATTGAAATACTTTTTCCTTTTGTGATTTTATTAACGGAATCTTAAGGATTGTTAGTGTGCCCGGATAGTTAAAACCCTAAATTATTGAGTGTCAATGCGGTGGAAGGTTTTGTAAAGAGTTTAGAATTGCAATTGCTTTGGTTGGCATTTTCTCAACCTATGCTCAAATGGATATAAAAGTTTGTTTTTTAAAAAGGTATTTCACTAACTACCGCAGCAACGACACCTCCCCACGAAGCTGCTTTACGCCACAGTTCGTTTCCAGCGTTAGCATGTAAATATAAACATCTGAGGGCAGCGGCTGGCCGTTTTGTTTTCCATCCCAGGGAGCGGTGGTATGGTGTACCAGGTTACCCCAGCGGCTGTAAATCCTGAATTCTCTGACAACAGCTTCTCCCTCTGTGGCTACGAAAAATAAATCGTTAACACCATCATCGCCAGGGGTGAAGACATTGGGCATGGCATATTCGGCGCATGGTGGGCAATAATCCGTATTTACATCGACATTCGCTACAGCGGAAGCAGTGCAGCCATTAGCATCGGTGATCGTTATGTTGTACTCTGATAAATTGGTAGGAATTATCTCAATCGCTTCGGTAGTTTCGCCGGTGCTCCAAAGGTATTCCAAACCGCCGGAGGCGGTGAGGAGGACGGTATCGCCGGGGCACACTTCCGTTTCTCCTGAAATAATGGCTTCCGGCAGAGGAAGTACTCCGACGGTGATTGTATCGGAATTGGAGCAGCCGAAATCATCCGTAACAATAACATGATAAATGGTATCAACTGGTGGAGAAACATTTATCGAAGCGCTACTTTCGCCCGTACTCCAAAGGTATTCCTCACCGCCTTCTGCTGTAAGCGCAAGGTTAGAACCCTCACAAACTTGCGACTCACCCTCGATAAACACCTCCGGCAGATCATGCGCCGTGACCGGTGACCACATCCGTGTAAGCACATTCATTGGCATCGGTCAGGGTGACCGAATAGCTGGTGGTGATTTCAGGCGTTATTTGGATGGAGGCCAGGGTATCGCCCGTGCTCCAAGTGTAAGTTACTCCTTCATTCACCGACAGGCTGAAGGTGTCGCCTCTGCATATTTCAAAATCACCGCCCTCGCTGCTGATCGTGGCTTCTGAGAGGCATTGTTTCATTTTGTGGATGAAGATGTCTTCTTCCGTACCGCTTTCATAAGAATTAAATTTAAGATTGCACGAAACTATAGCCAAATACCTAAGAAAGTAAAGACCGCTTTGTTGTAGTTGTCGGTCATTATGCTATATAATACAATATACGTAAAATGCCAGCAAATTAAGGCTTACCTGACCTCAGAAACCACTCAATCGAAATTAATAAACCTCCTTGACATTCTAACTGATTCAAGGCACTACTCCAGCTTCCCCCTCAAAAACTTCAGCGCCATAGCGTTAGCTTCCTGCGCGGCGGCTTCGTGGTAGCGCGGGCTGCTGGGGTTGGCGAAAGCATGTTCGGCGTCGAATTGTTTGGTGGTGACGGGCTTTCCGGTGGCTTTCATCAGGGCTTCGAATTTATCGACCACATCGGGAGTTATCCAGCCGTCTTTTCTGGCAAAGAGACCCAACACTTCGGCTCTGAGGTTGGCCAACTGATCGGCGCTCTGAACGGGCATTCCGTAAAAAATGACGCATGCCGCGCCCTGCTCACCAGCCAGGATGGATGCCTTCAACGACCATGAACCGCCAAAACACCAACCGATGGTGGCTACTTTGGCTTCCTCGCCAGCATAAGCCAAGGCTCCGTTGATAATGGCGTTGGCGCGTTCTTCAACCACTGAATTCACAAGGGTTTCGGCCTCTTTCGGGATGGTGGCCACCTTGCCATCGTAGAGGTCGAGCGCCATGACATTGACGTTGTCGAGCGAATCGAAAAGCCTTTCCGCTTCCTGTTTGATGTGGTTGTTCAACCCCCACCATTCGTGGATGACGAAGATATATTTGTCCGATTCTTCTTCCGCTTTCAGGAAATAAGCGCTGGCCGTTTTGCCATCAGGCGTGTCATAAGTGATGGGTTTGCCTCTTTCCACGAGGTCGAGCGGTTGCGGGATCTCATGGGCGGATTTGAATTTGTCGTCATTGACAAACTGCGCCATGCCGCCGTCATCATGGCATTTCATTTCAGATGAGTTGTTGCAGGATGATAAAAATGCAATTAGCAAAATCGGAAAAAGGAGAAGGGTGTAATTTTTCATGATAACCGGTATTTGGTAAAGGAATGTTTAAAGCTACAATAAACCCTGAAAAATGCGAACTACTTTTGGTAAATATCGTTCAAAACACTGTTTGAAAACTAAAACTTTCTGCAACGTTTTGCATTACCTTTGCGGCGAAAAAATAATCACTTTAATTCCGGATCATGGAAACCTCTACGGCAACAATAATGGATTTTAAAAGAGAAAAACTAACTAATAAAAAACTGGTTGAACTCTACCGGCAACTGTTAAAACCCAGGATGATCGAAGAGAAAATGCTCATCCTGCTGCGGCAGGGGAAGATCAGCAAGTGGTTTTCGGGCATCGGCCAGGAAGCCATCTCGGTGGGTGCTGCCGCTGCCTTGCAACCCGAAGAGTTCATTTTCACCATGCATCGAAACCTGGGTGTTTTCACCACTCGCCAGATCCCGCTGGAGCGGCTGTTTTGCCAATGGCAGGGTAAGGCGATGGGCTTTACGAAAGGGCGCGACCGTTCTTTTCATTTTGGTACAAAAGAATACAATATCGTGGGGATGATCTCCCACCTGGGGCCGCAACTTTCGCTGGCTGCCGGTGTAGCTTTGGCCAATAAGCTGGGAAAGGAAAAACAGGTTTCACTGGCTTTTACCGGTGAAGGTGGAACCAGCCAGGGAGAATTCCACGAAGCCCTGAATGTCGCTGCCGTATGGCAGTTGCCCGTGATCTTTTTGATTGAAAACAACGGTTACGGGTTGTCCACGCCCACTTCGGAACAATACCGCGCCAAACGCCTGGCCGATCATGGTATCGGATATGGTATGCGCTCGCTGGTGATCGACGGGAATAACATCCTGGAAGTTTACAACACCATTTCAAAACTGGCTGCCGAGCTTCGGAAAAAACCCGAACCCGTTCTGCTGGAATGTATGACTTTTCGAATGCGCGGCCATGAGGAAGCCTCCGGCACCAAATACGTTCCCATCGAATTGATGGACGCCTGGGCAAAAAAAGACCCGATCAGCAATTTTGAAAACTGGCTGCTGGAGGAAAATATCCTGACGGAAGCCAAAATAGCGGCGATCCGCAGTGAATTTAAAAAGGAGATAGAACGCGGCCTCGAAATCGCTTTCAACGAACCTAAAATCACTCCCGACACTGCAACGGAACTGGCTGACGTCTATGCACCCTAGTCTCAAAAAGTGATACACCCGGATCCTTCAAAATCGACTGAGCGAAGGTTTGTCGATGCGCTCTCGGAAGGTTTGAAACTGGCCATGCGGAAGCACGATAACCTGATCCTCATGGGGCAGGATATTGCGGAATACGGCGGCGTTTTTAAAATCACCGAAGGTTTTGTGACGGAATTTGGAAAAGAACGGGTTCGCAACACGCCGCTATGCGAAAGCGCAATAATCGGCATCGGTTTGGGTTTGAGCCTGAAAAATTACAAAGCCATGATCGAAATGCAGTTTGCCGATTTTGTCACCTGCGGCTTCAACCAGATCATCAACAACCTGGCAAAATTGCATTACCGCTGGGGCGAAAATGCTGACGTGGTGGTGCGCATGCCGTGCGGCGGCGGAGTAGGAGCGGGGCCATTCCATTCCCAGAGCAACGAAGCATGGTTTGCTCATACGCCTGGGCTTAAAGTGTTGTATCCTTCCGATGCCTACGATGCGAAAGGGTTACTTTTAGCTGCATTCGAAGATCCGAATCCCGTGATGTATTTTGAGCATAAAGGGCTTTACAGAAGCAACAGCGGCATAGTCCCCGACGAGTATTACACGGTAGAGATCGGAAAAGCAAAAACCATCAGGGAAGGCAGCGAAGTTTCGGTCATCACTTACGGAATGGGTGTTCACTGGGCGAAAAAGATCGTTGAGGAAGAAAATATCGATGCAGAGATCATTGACCTGCGAACCCTGTTGCCATTGGATCTTGAGGCGATAGCTGCAACCGTAAAAAAGACGGGCAAGGTGATCCTGTTGCACGAAGATACGATCTTTGGCGGCCTTGGCGGGGAGGTTTCAGCTTATATTTCGGAACATCTGTTTGAATACCTTGATGCGCCGGTGGTGCGTTGCGGCAGCCTTGATACGCCGGTTCCGTTTACAGCCGCACTGGAAGAAAATTTCCTGCCGGTGGAGAGGTTCCGGGAGAAGTTAAAATCTTTGTTTCGATATTGAAAAAGGGATATTGAGGATTGTTAGCTGGTTAAGTTGAAGCTTCGATAAGCCCAGAAAGACTGGGGGATAATTGGGGATGAGTGGATGTGAAAGTTTCCAACTTCACAACTTCACAACTTCACAACTCAACAAATCAGCACTTCAACAACTCAACAACTCCGCAAATCCCTCTCTTCGCCAGGCTAAAACCTCAATCCGACAGATGAATTGTTGCGACAAAAATTTCAAATGGCTGTAATTTGCTCCGGGCAATTTAACAGGTTTTTGTACTTTAGCAGCCTAAAAGCAATAATACAAGCAGATGAATTTAGAAAAATACGTAGCAGTGAGCGGCATGTCCGGTCTTTTTCGCTTGGTAGCCAACCGAAGCAACGGCCTGGTGGTCGCTGATCTCGACAATGGAAAAGGTAAGTTTGTTTCTGGTCGAAAACACCAGTTTACACCACTGGCTTCTCTCGGCATCTATACCGAAACCGACACGGCGGAACTGACCGAAGTTTTCAAAACCATGCTTCAGCAGTTGGAAACCAATCCGCCGGTATCTCAGAAATCTTCGGTGGAAGAAATCATGGAATACTTTGGAAAAATATTGCCCGAATTCGACCGGGAGCGCGTAAGCGTAAATGACATCCGAAAAGTGATCAAGTGGTTCAATTTTTTGAATGAGCGCAATTTATTATCTTTAGACGAGGAAGTAGAAAACAAAGAAGATGCGTCAGAAGAAACACCCATAGAAGAAGAGAAAACAAAAGAAGTATGATGCGTTGAAAGGAGTTGCAACAACATCCGAACACCAAAAAAAACTCCTGCATAAATACTTCGAATGCCCCTCGTGGTCATTGAACTGAGAAAACAAAAGCATACTATGAGCGTACTTTCCGTACCCGAACCCAGGCAAAGGGAGTTCCTGCCTGAGGAATTCAAAGTGACCGTCTGGTCGAGGTTAAAACCATATTACGACGAACTGCTGCGGCGGGATATTTCTTCCAAAACCGACATGGAACAATGGATATTCAACTGGAACGAGTTGGATTCACTCGTTCAGGAAGAATTGAACTGGCGTTATATCCGTTTCACACAAAACACCGCTGACGAAAGAGCCACCGAAGCCTATCATTACTTCATCCAGCAGATTTTTCCAAAAGTCATCAAAGCCGAGCACCGCCTCAACGAAAAACTTTTCAATACCTCTTTTTATAAACAGTTGGACCCCGCGCAGTATTTTATCTTTTTTCGCGAAGCCCGGAATGCACTGGCTTTATATAAAGAAGAAAACGTTGAACTCCAATTGGAGATGAAACTGCATCCGAAAACTTATGGTAAGCTGATGTCGCAAATGATGGTTGAGATCAACGGACAAAGCTATACGATTCAGGAAACCGGCGATTTTTTACAAGATACCGACCGCGACTTGCGGGAACTCGCCTTCAGAAATATTCACCAGCGTTTTAATCAGAATGCTACAAAACTCGACACATTATTCAACGAATTGCTGGAAATGCGCCATCAGATCGCAAAAAACGCCGGATTCAAAAATTACCGCGATTTTAAATTCAAAGAACTGGGGCGGTTCGATTATTCTCCGGAAGATTGCTTTCGTTTCCATGAAAGCATAAAATCGGAGATCGTCCCTTTGCTCAATGCTTTTTACAAGATCAGGCAAAAATCCTTAAAGGTGGATACACTACGCCCCTGGGATCTGAACGTGAATATGGATGGTAAATCTCCCCTTAAACCTTTTGGGAGTACTGATGAGTTGATTGATAAAGCAATCGAGTGCTTGTCGGAGATAGACCCGTATTTTGGTGAATGTCTCGGCGTGATGAAAAAAGCAGGCAATCTGGACCTGGATGCCCGCGAAGGAAAACGGCCCGGAGGGTACAACATGCCGCTGCCATTGTCCGGAGTGCCTTTTGTGCTCATGAATGCCACGCATTCGGTAAAAGACCTGATCATCCTGGCGCATGAAAGCGGCCATGCCATCCACGCTTTTTACACAAAACACCATCGTTTGAACAGCACTAAACGCAGCCCTAAAGAAGTGGCCGAGTTGGCAGCGATGACTATGGAAATGCTGGCGATGGAGCGCTGGGAAGTGTTTTTTAACGACCCAAATATTTTAAAACAAGCCAGGCTCCAACAACTGGAAAGGGTTCTACACTCATTGGCCTGGATTGCGCTGATCGACAAATTCCAGCATTGGATATATACCAATCCGAGCCACAGCAATACGGAGAGAGAACAGACCTGGCTGGAACTCTTCCGTGAATTCCAACCCGCGATGGTCGAAACCACAGGGCTGGAAAACTACCCGGAACGCCTTTGGCACCGACAGTTGCACATTTTTGAAGCGCCGTTTTATTTCATCGAATACGGTTTCGCGCAATTGGGCGCTTTGGCTATCTGGAAACGATACCGCGAGAACCCTGAAGATACTATCAAAAAATTCAAAGAAACCCTTCAACTCGGCAACCTGAATACAATCCCCGATACTTACGCCGCTGCCGGAATCCGTTTTGATTTTTCAAAAGAATATGTCAAATCGCTCGCAGCCTGCCTCCGGGAAGAGATCGAAAAGTGTATTTTCGAGACCTGAGCAGGCTTTATAAATTTTCGCCATTTCTCAACACAGTAGGATTCATTTGTCTTATTCAAATGAGTTTTGAAGCGATAGTTATATCTTTGGGCAATTTTTAAAAATATGCCGGATAAAAGGTGCTGAAAAGTTACAAACCAGACCAATAGAACAATAATCATGTACAATGGTAAAAAAGTGATCGTGGTGCTTCCCGCATATAATGCGGCTTTGACTTTGGAAAAAACCTACCGCGAAATTCCGTTTAACCTCGTTGATGAAGTCATCCTGTGCGACGACGCCAGCAAAGACAATACTTCGGAACTCGCCGAAAAAATAGGGATCCGGCACGTGATCCGGCACGAAAAAAACAAAGGTTACGGCGGCAATCAGAAAAGCCTTTACAACAAAGCGCTGGAACTCGGCGGCGACATTATCATCATGTTGCACCCCGATTACCAATATACGCCAAAGCTGATCCCCGCTATGGTGAATATCATCGGCGACGACTTGTATCCCGTTGTGTTGGGTTCGAGGATTTTGGGAAAAGGGGCGCTCAAAGGCGGCATGCCTGTGTATAAATACATTGCCAATCGTTTGCTGACTTTTACACAAAATTTGCTCGTTAATTACAAACTGTCGGAGTACCATACCGGATACCGCTCATTCAGCCGGAAAGTACTCACTTCCATTAATTACAACCAAAATTCCGATGATTTTGTATTTGACAATGAAATGCTTTCCCAGATCATTTACGCCGGATTTGAGATCGCAGAAGTGACCTGCCCGACGAAATATTTTGAAGAGGCTTCTTCGATCAATTTTGCGAGAAGCTCGAAGTATGGATTAGGCGTATTGCGGGTATCCTGCTGCCATTTTTTACAGCGGATGGGGTTGACGAAGTTTGAAATGTATAAAAAACCTCAACCCGGAAAGGTGGAGAATTAATGGGGCATTTGGATGGGCAACTTGTTTTTTCAGAAGGGGGTCAATCTTCGTCCATGAAGTTGAGTGCTTTTCTTCCGAAAAAAATTGCAGCCAGTATGAGGGTGTATGTTAATGTAGCAGTCATGATCTAAGTTTGCAAAAGTAAAGTATTCTTTTGTATTTCCTGTGTAAATATTTCAAATAAAACGATTGCCGAAAACAAGTGTTGCTTCTCGATTTTCAACAATGACAGATTTTGCCAAAATTGTACAAAAGCCTAATGAACTGAAAGAATTTCTCGATTACCTGGTTGATCGTTTCAACCGGTCTGAGTTCATAAAATCGGATCCCATCAGCATTCCCCACCGGTTTTCCCTGAAGCAGGATATTGAGATCATGGGCTTCTGGACGGCAATGCTGGCCTGGGGGCGCCGCGAAACGATCATTACCAAGTCGCTTCAACTGCTCGAACTGATGGGCGGAAAACCCTTTGACTTCATCATCAATCACCGCGAACAGGATAGAAAAGCATTGCTAAGTTTTAAACACCGCACCTTTCAGGCTACCGATACGCTTTATTTCCTGGAATTTTTGCAGCAATATTATCGGGAAAACGAATCATTGGAAGATGCCTTTTCTAATCATTTAACTCCGGAAGACACTTCCGTTGAAAAAGCGATCGCGGGTTTTCACGAGTTGTTTTTCAGCTTGCCCGGAGCGCCTTCGCGTACGCGAAAACACATCGCGACGCCTGCAAAAAATGCTTCCTGCAAACGATTGAACATGTTTTTGCGGTGGATGGTAAGAAAAGATGACAACGGCGTTGATTTCGGGATATGGCATAATATCAAGCCTTCTCAGCTCATGATGCCGCTCGATGTCCATGTGCAAAGAGTAGGGCTGCGCCTCAACTTGCTACAGCGAATGCAACGCGACTGGAAGGCCGTCGCAGAGCTGACGGATAAGCTCAGAAAATTTGATGCTGACGACCCGGTGAAATACGATTTCGCATTATTTGGTCTAGGCGTGCTGGAAAACAGCTTCAAACCCAATAAATAAAAAAGTGCGATGTTCAGGTATTTGAGCATCGCACTTTTTAGCATCTATTTCCAAATCGGAAGGGCTATTCCTTATCAAATCGCAATTCCTGGATGATATACTTTCCGCCGGTCACTTTCATATAGACGTAAACCCGGAAAGTCTGGCCATTTGCATTCATGTTTCCGATGGTGTATTGAGAATCTTTTCCTTTTGAAGTTCCCTGATGCACCTGGCTATAGGCACTGGGCTTGTAAGTTGCAAAGAAGTTTTTCACGACTTTTTTGGCTTCTTCCCTGCTGTAAACATCCTCTTTATCTAAGATTGCAATTTCAACATTTTCATCGAAATACCTGGCGAGTTCATCAGCATTTCCGCTGCTAAGCGCCTTTGAGATTTCATTCAGGTTGTCGCTTACAGGTATCAGCGCTGAGCTGAATAAAAGAACGAACATTAAATTTGTCATGGTTTAAAGATTTTTATTAAATATTGCAAACCCTTTGCCTCCCGGATTTGCAAATGTAAAGCTAAATGATAAATGAAGGCGTGTCAAGTGGATCATTAATAAATCATGGATTTTGGGCATTCAAACGATAGTGTGTTTTTGTAAAAGATGACTTATAATGATTATTGGATTTGCGGCGAGCCACGTGCCCGTAAGTTGCTGTAATGATCGGTTGAAATTGCAATAATTGTTGATATAAACGATTTAAGATTGTGTTAAATTATATCTGGTGGTTTTAAAGTCGGTTTTTTCCTTTTGTTGAGTTGGGAAGTTGGGAAGTTGCGGAGTTGCGGATACCGCCTGCGTCAGCCTGTCTACCGAAATATACAGGCAGGCACACGTTTGCTAATAACGCCGCTTGCGTCACAAGTTTTGCGACTTTGGGAAGTTGGGAAGTTGGGAGTTTCTAGTTGCCAATAACTCAATTAAGGGAACTTCTAAAAATTGCTTCATCTCCCGACAAGTCGGGAGATACAATCTCAGTCAAATAGAAAAATGTTTTTAATTGCTGATAATCAAGCTCTTGCGATCTTTGCAGTTAAGCTTTTTGAATTTTTAGAAGTTCCCTTAATCTAATCAACCCCATTACCCCATTACCCCATTACCCCATTATCCCATTACCCCATTACCCCATTGGAGTTCCTCAAAAAAGGAGACACGAAGATAAGTTAAAAAAGTCTTATTATT
>CAZKDA010000018.1:0-39135 GCA_964551455.1 uncultured Saprospiraceae bacterium | reverse complement strand
CCGACGGCCAGCCGATCGCGACCTACCTCGAATTGGTTGAGCAGGCCGAGCGTGGAATATCGATAGTTGACCAGGTAAGAACTGCGGCCTTTTTTGATGGGGCCTTCCGTTGAAAAGTCCAACCCCAGGATTCCGGCGCGGAATGAATGCTCCCTTTTTTCGCGGTTGCCGTTTCGGAATTTTACATCAAAAACACCGGAAAAAGCATTGCCGTATTCCGCCGGAAAAGCGCCCGTTGAAAAATCGGAATTGGCCAGCATGCTGACGCTGAAAATGGTGATGCCGCCGCCCGAAGAACCGCGCCGCGCAAAATGATTGGGGTTGGGAATATCCACACCTTCCAGGCGCCAGAGCATGCCGATGCCCGAATTGCCGCGAATGATAATATCGCTGCGCGAATCGCGCGAAGGCTGAACGCCGGGAAAAGCCATGACCATCCTTCCGGGGTCGTTGGCGCTGGCGGCATAACGCTGGGTTTCTTCGGCAGAGAACGAACGAGCGCTCACCACTGACAGTTCGTTCAAGGGTTCGTTGCCGCGTTTTTTTGCCACCACAATGACTTCTTCGGCGAGGTATGCGGCTTCGATCATTTCAATATTCAAATTGACCTCCTTCGCGGAGTTGAGAATAAAATGATCGCTCAAAAAAGGGTCGTAACCTGCGGAGCTGCATTTGACCTGGTGACGGCCAACGGGTGCTTCCAGCCGGAAGTTGCCATCGATATCCGTGGCGGTGCCGATCATCGGGTCGGTATCCATCAACTGGACGGTCGCGCCGATCAGGGGTTGTTTGGTGTCTTTGTCGGTTACTTTTCCTTTGATGAACTGGGTGGGGGTTTGGGCGATAAGCAGCGCCGGGAAAGTGAGCAGAAGGAGGATCAAGGTGTTTTTCATTGTACAAACTTAGGGTTGGCAAATGAGTGAATGAGCAACCGCTAAATTACTTTTTTCTAATACCAAACAACAAAATTTTCTGATAGGTAAATACAGCTAAAAGTCTTTCGGTTCGGCTTCTTTTAATTTATCGGGAAGGATAATACAAAACCCAATGTTGAGATTAAGGTAATCCTGTGCCAGGAACGGGTTGTTCATGTTTCTTGAAAATCCGATCCGGCCTTGTATTTTAAAATTTTGGTGGCCTCCCCTGAGGATAATACCCGGCTCTACCAGGAAAGACAGCCTGTTGTTGCGGATGTTTTCAAGGTCTTCCAAATTGTCAGGCATGCTTTCGGCGGAGTAGTTAACCCTGTGAAAATCCAACATGCAGAATCTTGTCGAATAAGCAATATCAAAAAATTTGATCGTAAGCCCGATGGAAGGTTGAACGAAATAACGCCTGAAATGAGCAGAGGCATCAGCGCCATTTTCGAAAGTGGAATTGAAGGCGCCCCATCCCATGCCGCCGTAGGTTTCAAATACAAATCTCTTGTCCAATGGCTTGAAATACCCGGCGCCAAATTCTCCGAATTTTCCATGTCCACTTTCGTTTTCATTCTCGGCGACTGTCGAAACCGCGTAAAAACCATTTGCCATGATCCCGATGTTGTCTGTGATGGAATAAGCTGCCTGAAACTCCGCTCCGGCGAATACCAAACCGGCCCCGGCTGATCCCGATATTCTGGCTTCTTTTGCCTGCTGAAATAGCGGGACATTGTGAGCATTAGGCGCGTAATAATGATGTGTACAACCGGAGAGAAGGAACAGGGCTATTGCCGGGAAAATCTTCATAGTTCTTTGGAAATGTTGTTGTGCTTTCATAATTCGTCACGTGAGAAAATTACTTTACATTTTTATATCGGTTTAAAAATCGCAAATTCCAGGGAAATAATTGAACAATCGCTGATAAAACTTCTGTTAATTTTGCTTTGGAATAACGGTCTTTCTGAAATGAAGGGTTAAAAAACAGCACTCCGAAAATTCCTGAAAATTATCGGATTAAACTTCGGAACGCCATCTTCGTTTTTTCCTATTCTGACATGTTACATTTCTTACCCCATATTTTTAAAATTCCTCAATGACATATCCAAAGAGCGCAAATTCTGTCACTAATCTTGCATAAGGTAAACAACGCTTAATAAACTATTTACCTGAATATGAGAAACCGCTTACTTGAACCAGTTTCAGTTTATCTAAAAAATACCGCCTTTTTATACCTTTTATTTTTCACCTCAGATTTGACCGCACAAACCGGAACACAGATCATTCGCGGAATTGTGGTGGACAAACAATCCGAATTTCCGCTGATTGGCGCCGCCGTTGAAGTAACCGGCCATGACAATTACATCGGTGCCATAACCTGCGTTGAAGGTCGTTTCGAGATCAACAATGTCCCTTACGGCAGGCAACAACTCCGGGTGAGCTACCTGGGTTACAACACCATTACCATTTCCAACGTAGTGGTTTCCGCCGGCAAAGAGGTCGTGCTGGATATCCGCCTCGAAGAGTCGCTCGTTCAGATCGATGAAGTTGTCGTAACCGCAGAAGTAGAAAAGGAAAAAGCGAACAACGAACTGGCAACGGTCAGCGCCCGTTCCTTTTCGTTGGAAGAAGTGACGCGCTACTCCGGCGGCCGCAACGACGTATCGCGCCTGGTCAGCAATTTTGCAGGGGTAAGCGCGGCAGACGATACGCGAAACGACATCGTGATCCGCGGCAATTCTCCCAATGGCGTTTTATGGCGGCTGGAGGGGATTCCGATTCCCAACCCAAATCATTATTCCATGCTGGGGAACACCGGAGGTCCGGTGAGCGCCCTGAATCCCAATTTGTTGAAAAATTCGGATTTTATGACCAGCGCCTTTCCGGTGGAATACGGCAATGCCAACGCCGGGGTGTTCGATATCGGTTTTCGTTCCGGCAATAAAGAACGTTATGAATTTACCGCTCAACTGGCGATATTCTCTGGTCTGGAATTCATGGCCGAAGGGCCTTTGAGCAACAAAAAAAACAATTCTTTCCTCCTGAGCTATCGCCATTCGTTTGCAGAACTGGCGAACGCTGCAGGTATCCCGACGGGTACTACCGCCACACCAAAATTCAATGATCTTTCTTTTAAAATTGATCTGGGGAATGGCAAAGCAGGGAATTTTTCCTTGTTCGGAATCGGCGCTTTGAGCAGCATCACTTTTTTGGGAGATGAAATTGATGAAAACGATCTTTTTGCCGACCCTACCCAGGACGCTACCGCAGCTTCAAAACTTGGGATCATAGGCCTGAAACACAACTTCCTGATCGACAATTCCACCTACGTCCGCACGATTATTTCAACTTCCGTTGCCCAAAGTGAATATACCCAGGATAACTTGATGGAAAACGGTTCCAAGCTCCGTGTAAAAGAAACAAAAGACGTGGAACACAGGATAAGCCTGTCTTCTTTTATCAATAAAAAATTTAACGCAAAACTGAGCCTTCGTACCGGTATTTTGATTGAAAATATGAACCTGAATACACGGGTTGATAATCGCGATGGCGAACCCGACAGAGATGGCAACGGCCAGCCGGACTGGGTGAAGATCCGCGATTTTAACGGAGGGCTGAACCTGCTCCAGGCATACAGCCAGGCACAGTATCGGCTGGATCAAAAATGGACGCTGAACTTCGGCATACATGGTCAATTTCTCGACTTCAATGGAGCAGGCGCCATCGAACCTCGCGCCGCCATCAACTGGGATTTCCGAAGCGGCCATTGTCTCAGTCTTGGATATGGATTGCACAGCCAGATGCAACCGCTACCGGTGTTGTTTTACGAAGAAGAAACAAGCCACGGGGTATTTCAATCGACCAACACAGAGCTGGGATTTACGCAAAGTCACCACCTGGTTTTGGGTTACGACCGCAAATTTGGATCGGATTGGCGACTGAAAGCAGAGACTTATCTGCAACTCATCGGGAACGCCGCTGTGGAGTCTTCACCCTCCAGCTATTCCGTGTTGAACACGGGGGCTGATTTCGTCTCTCCTGTGAGCGGTTCGCTGGTGAATGCCGGAACCGGAAAAAACTACGGGATTGAGATGACGCTGGAGAAATTTTTCAGCTGGGGATTTTATGGTTTGCTCACGGTATCGGTTTTTGAATCGACCTACAAAGGAAGCGACGGCATTGAGCGAAACACGGCTTTTAATAATAAATATGTGGGAAATATCCTTGCCGGAAAAGAAATCAAGATCGGAAAAGACAAACGAAATGCGCTTACTTTTGACTTCAAACTCACTACGGCAGGAGGCCGTTTTTTTACACCGATTGACGAGGTGGCATCGAAATCCGCGGAAAGAGAAATATTGATCGATGAGCAAGCTTATAGTTTACAACACGATCCGTATTTCCGCATGGACGTCAAATTCGGTTTCCGTTTGAACAGCAAAAAGCTAAAGTTCTCCCAGCAGTTTTTTATCGATTTTCAGAATGTGACCAACCACCAGAATATTTTTGTAAACCGCTATAACAAGTTGACCAATGAGATCAACCCGGTTTATCAGTCCGGCTTTTTTCCCGATCTGTTGTATCGTGTGCAGTTTTAGTGTGAAAAGTTATGGGTTAGGAGTTATGGTTTAGGGGTATAACACTGTTCACCGCTCACCTCCCAACGCTCATTTCCTCATAGCTTCGACAGGCTTCAGGAATTGAATTTTGTAAAAGGGATACAAGGCCAGGATGGTTGTTACGATAAAAATGATGAGCGCCTGGAGAAAAAAAATGTTGAAATCAAAGGCGAATGGGAGCACGGGGTCTATGCCGAATTTTTCATAGGTGGCTACGGCTTCTTCACCCATGATCGCGAGATCGACCGGGTTGACAGAGTAATAATAATTGATGGGGATGCTGATGAGGATACCAACCAGAGAGCCGATGAATCCGACGATCACGGTTTCCAGCCAGACTATCGAAAACAATTTCCAGCGGCGCATCCCGATTGCGGTCAGGATACCGAATTCGTACTCCCGCTCTTTGGTCATCATCAGGATGGTGCCGAAGATGGCGAAGGTGATGATGAAATATAAAATGCCCAGGATGATGATGGAACCGCCTTCGTCCAGCGCCCTGGCTTCCAGCAATTCCGGGATCATCTGCTCCCAGTTTTTCACTTCGTAGGTTTCGTCGTTCAGTTTTGCGGATACGGTTTTTAAAATTTCGGGCACCTCGTCGCGATTGTCGATGTTTAAAACGACGGAAGTCACCATATTTTCAGCGCCATAAAATCGTTGGGCGGCTTTCAGTGGAAGGTACACCAGCCTTTTGTTCAAATCCGGCAAAGCAAATTTGAATATTCCTTTGATGGGAAACTTGGCAGCGGCATTGACCCCGCGATATCCCTGGCTGATAAGCACCAGCGTATCGCCGAGTTTCAGATCCAGCCTTTCGGCAACACCTGCCGCGACATAAGCAGCTTCGTCGCCGACTTCGATGTATTCACCTTCAGTCAGTCTTCCGCTCACGCCGGTCATTTCATCTTCCAGTTGCGGATCGATGCCGATCACCAGAACGCCAGTGGTCAGGTTGCCCTGCGATGCGAGTGCGAAAGATTCAATGCGGGGGATCACTCCCTTGATGCCTGGAATATCGCTACTCAAAGCCTTCAACGTATCGTTGTACTTGATGGCATGGTCGAGGATTTGTTCATCCCAATACCCTTCTCCGTGGATCTGAGCAAAACCAAAGTAGAGGTTTACGGTGCTGTCAACGATCTTGTCCCAGGCGCCTTTCTGAAAAGACCCCATCACCGAAGCCATAAAAACGGCGAAGGCAACAGCGCTCACCGTGATCAGTGTTCTTCGTTTATTTCGCCAGATATTCCGCCAGGCCAGTTTTATTGTCATGTTGATTTGGGGGGTGTTAATGTGGTGATGTAGTGATTTGTTAATTTGTTAATTTGCTGATCCTGCCTGACTGCGTTTGGCAGGCAGGTTGCTGATTGGTATTGTGGTGTTCCCGACCTATCGGTCGGGATCTTCGCTACGCTGCGATATGGTATTCCCGATTTCATCGGGATCTTCTCCCGCTTATTTAAGCGGGATTCGATTTGGTGTTTTGGTGTTCCCGCACCCCGCTTTTAGGAATACAACCTTCCAGAAAAGCGGGGTGCGGGACAAGTTACGGAATCCGATGTGGTGTTCGCGCCCACGCAGTGCCACGCAGTGCGCGACAAGTTCAAGTTATGGTGTTGTGGAAATTCATAATTCATAACTCATCATTTATGCTTCCGGATTATCGGACGCGTTTCATGTTTTGCACAGAAAAAAAAGAATCGTCGATCTTGACGTCGAACTCCAGGGAAATATACTCCATGATGGTTTTGTTACCGGGTTCTTCTTCTGGCACCACTTCAATTACAGATGGCAAGGTTTTGCCGCCGATAGAGATGATATTTTTGCCGGTCATAGTATTGATGAGGTATCCGTCTTCGTCGTAGAATTCAGTTTTGAGTTGCAGGAATTCATCTTTTGAAATCCAGGAATGTATCTTTCCCCAAACTACGGCGGCGCTTTCTTTCGGGATGAGTTCAATTTTCCAGCATTCCCTGCCCTCGACAGTTTCGGTACCGAGATGTTTGTGGGAATAATCTGTTACGATAGAAGATTGCTTGACGAGGTCGTCGTTGTTGAAATCAGAACCCATCCAGCTTTGCGACATCATGCTCGGTGGCATTTTGATCGTTCGGTCAATGGAGGGTTGCCAGTTCCACATTTCGTTGCCTCGTTTCAGGAAAGCAGTTCCTGCGTCGCGAGCCGGTGCCGTGACGAGGATCAGGGCTTTTTCCTCGCCCAGGCTCCAGGCTTTCATGGTCATTTCTCTTTTCCAGGTGGGGCGTACAATGGTCATTTTCAGTTGAGCAATGCTCGAATTGCCCCTTACTTTTTCATCTGCTTTTTTGATTACTTCGAGCGCTGTGGGATTGCCCTGCCGAAAAGCAAAGATTCCCAAAACCAAAAGGGCGAGTATGCCTGAAATTATGGCGGATCGGGTTTTTATTATCATGTTCATTTTTTTAGACTATAAACATCTTTTTAGCAAGTTTCAGATTTTTTTTAAACTTTGGACGCCAACCAAGGTGATATTTCGAAAAAGTTTTTTGAAAAAGCATAACCGAACGCTGATATTGGAGTGTGAAGAACCATCAACAAACTCTCCGACCTACACGCAGGTTCTGAGGTTACGGAGTGCCCCCGTAACTTAAATTTCACTGCTTGTGCAACGGGCGGGCGGGGGCGAATATTTAAAAAAATGTCGAATATTTTTGTTTGCCTGCTTAAATCCAAAAGATAACCCTGCAAAGCCGCTGGAAAAAATAAAAACCCCATCCCAAGTCGTCGTTTTGTTGCATTTCGGCATGAAATGTTTTGACCGCTTTTCAACTGTTTTATTTTTGCAAAATATGATCCTGAAAGTGCTCATTTTTCGATTCCGTCAGTTGTACCGGATGTTGCTTGAGGTCGGGCTGATCTATATCATACTGGCGGCGCTGCTGGTGTTCGGGCTGTTGATGAATGCCGTCGAACGCCTCGTCAACGCGCAGTCTCCCTGGTTTGGTTTGTTGGGGATATTTATCGCGGCGCTTATCCACTTTCAGCGCAAAGACGCCGGGTTTTTATCGCGGCTCGAAGTGCGGTTGCCATTGCTGTATTTCGCGGAGTACCTGATCCTGCTTCTCCCGCTGGCATTGTTGTTTATCCTTGGCGGAAACTATTTTGCGGCGATCCTTCAAACTGCGGGATTGCTGGCGCTGGGATTTTTGCAGCCCTTCAGCAAGTCGCCGGAAAGCATGGCAGGTCGGCTCGATCTGAAATTGCTTCCGTTGAAAGCCTTTGAAGCGCGGAGTTTCCTTCGTCAATATTTTTTCGCCTCGCTCGCCGGCTATTTTTTAATGTTTGCTTTGGGAGTGTTCATAGCGCCGGCGCTCCTTGCCGCATTGTTTGTGGCTATGGCCATCGCATCGTTTTTCGACGAAGTGGAAAGCAAGGAGCTTTTTGAGGTCATTCATTTTGAAAAAGGTATCCTTACGGGAAAGGTCAGAAGTTATCTGGGTTTGTATTTTGTACTCATGGCGCCACATGCGTTGTTGTTCCTTGTTTTACATTTTCAATACTGGTATTTGCTTTTGGCGGCATTGTTCGTTGGCGCTAACCTGATCCTTTTCAACATCTTCTATCGATATGCGCATTTCAGCCCGTATCGCCGGAGGGTTTATCATGCTGTGGCAAATTCTTTGTTTCTCATGTCGGTCATCATCCCGTTTTTTTATCCGGTTACGCTGGTCTATTTGCTGATCTATTGGCTTAAAGCCAGAAAAAACATCAAATTTTATTATGTTGAAAATAACTGACCTTTCCGTTTCCTTTGGCCGGAAACAGGTTTTGAAAAACCTAAACCTGGAATGTGCAAAGGGCGAAATACATGGAATACTGGGCATGAACGGCGCAGGTAAAACAACCTTGTTCCGAACTATTTACGGATTTAAAAAACTTGACAACGGATCGTGCTTGTACGAAAGCCAGCCGGTTTCCAACCGCAATATCGGCTTCCTGGAAACCGAATACTTTTTTTATTCCTACATGAAAGGCAGGGAGTACCTGGAGTTGCTTTCCGCAAAAAACGATCATTTTGATATTGAAAAATGGAATGGAATATTTGAACTTCCGTTACACGAATTGATTGACACCTATTCAACCGGCATGAAGAAAAAGTTGGCCTTTCTGGGCGTATTGGCGCTCGACCGCCCTGTGCTGATCCTCGATGAGCCTTTCAACGGCGTGGATGTGGAAAGCAATGAAAAGTTGTTCCAGATACTCCTCCGGCTGAAAAACACAGGTAAAATTATCCTGCTTTCTTCACACATTTTATCTTCGCTGACGGGTATTTGCGACAAGATCAGTTGCCTCGAAGAAGGTACGTTCTTAAAAACATATTCCCAGGGAGAATTCCCATTGCTTGAAAAGGAAATGCGGGACAGGATTGAAAAAAATATCGGCCAGACGCTGAAGGAGTTGTTGAGTTGATGTTATTGGTATCCGGTTACCGGTAACCGGACACCGACCACACCTTCAACATTTATCATTCAAAACTTCCTCTATTCCTGTTGTCTTCCGAAATTTTGCACCCAGAAATGGCCTTCGTTGGCGGCGCCGATCTCATTGAATTCTTTGCTCATCAGGTTGATACAATGCCCTGCGCTGCTTTTCCAACCCAAAACAGCTCCTTCGACCGTTTTTTGCCCCCAGCTTACATTTTCACCTACGACGCTCCAATTGTAATTGGTTGCGCCGATGCGGTCACTGATCTTACTGCCGTTGGAGCCGCGATGGCTGATGAATTTATTGACATTCATGTCCTTTGCATGGGATTTTGCAGCTTTCTCAAGTTTGGGGTTCCAGGTGAGGGGTGGGGCGGGAGACATGTATTTTTTACCACAATAACAACCTTCCGAACGGATCTGATTGACCAGCCGCAGCATTTCGGTTTTAAAATATTCGTCGTTTTTATCGCTTGAATCGGGAGTTTCAACCGGAGTGAATTTGTTCGTTACAAACAGCAGCGCAACGATCAACAATTTTACCTGCATGTTTCAAAGCATTTGTTTTGAAAATGAAATTTGCGTGAAAAACGAAAAGGGCAAATAAATTGGTATGCAAAAAGATATTTGATCTGTGGCAGGAACACGAAGGAGTTACAGGAAATAAAAAAACCCAGCGAATTCTAAACTCACCGGGTTTTAAGTTTCCTTGCGAAATTGTTCACAAGGTTGCCTCCTATTTCCTATTTTTTAAATCTTCCAAAAACCGTTCCAATTCTATTTCATCATAGATCAGTACTTCGCGGGGTTTGCTGCCCTCGCTCGGACCAACGATGCCCAGTTGTTCCAACTGATCCATGATGCGGCCAGCCCTGTTGTAACCGAGCTTTAACCTTCGCTGGATCATTGAGGTAGAACCGTGCTGATTGGAAACGACCAGACGGGCGGCATCGTCGAGGCTCTCGTCCAGCTCGCTGAAATTGATGGCGCCGCCGGAGGGCATTTCGTCGTCGCCGTGAAATTCGGGAAGAAAATAGGGAGTAGGATAACCTTTTTGTTGTGAAATAAAATCAATGACTCGCTCCACTTCGGGAGTATCGACAAAGGCGCATTGCAGGCGGATAATATCGCTTCCAAATGAAAGGAGCATGTCACCCCGCCCGATCAAACGGTCTGCTCCACCCGTGTCGAGGATGGTCCGCGAATCCACTTTTGCTGTGACCTTGTAAGCAATTCGCGCCGGGAAGTTCGCTTTTATAACGCCGGTGATGATGTTGACGGATGGGCGCTGCGTAGCGATAACCAGGTGAATTCCCACGGCTCTCGAAAGCTGCGCCAACCTTCCGATAGGCAGTTCGATCTCCTTGCCCGCAGTCATAATGAGGTCAGCAAACTCGTCGATCACCAGGATAATAAATGGCAGGAAACGGTGGCCGTTATTCGGATTCAGCCTCCGGGAAATGAATTTTTCATTGTATTCCCGGATATTTCTGGCCTGCGCTTTTTTGAGCAGATCGTAACGGGTTTCCATTTCAATGATGAGGGAATTGAGGGTATGCACCACTTTGGTTGTGTCCGTGACGATTGGCTCATCCAGCCCCGGCAGATAGGCCAGGAAATGGTTTTCGATCTTGCTGTATGGAAATAACTCGACCTTTTTCGGATCGATCAGTACGAATTTTATTTGCGAAGGATGTTTTTTGTAAAGCAGTGAAATAAGCACCACATTGATTCCCACGGACTTTCCCTGCCCGGTAGCGCCGGCGATCAGCAAGTGGGGCATTTTTGCCAGGTCGGCAACGAAGACTTCATTGGAGATCGTTTTGCCAAAGCCGATCGGAAGGTCCATTTTAGCTCTCCTGAACTTTTCGTGCATCAGCACTTCTTTGAGCGAAACCGTTTGTTTGTTTTTGTTGGGTACTTCGATGCCTATGGTTCCTTTTCCGGGGATCGGAGCGATGATACGGATGCCCAGGGCGGCCAGGCTCAGCGCGATGTCGTCCTCCAGGTTTTTGATCCTGGAAATGCGGACTCCCGGCGCCGGCACGATTTCGTAAAGCGTTACGGTGGGGCCGATGGTGGCTTTTATCCTGATGATCTCAATTTTGTAATTGAGCAGGGTTTCGATGATCTGGTCTTTGTTCTGTTCGAGTTCGGCGCGGTCGATCTCCACTTTGCCGTCGGAGTATTCGGTGAGTAATGACAAGACGGGATTTTCGTAGGACGACAACTCCAGGGTAGGGTCGTAGGGTTCGCCATGATCCTGGTTATGTTCCTCGATGGTCATTGGAGCGTCAGCGTCGGGATCGGTTTCAATAGGCGGTTCTTCATCGGAGGGCTGCTCAATCTCCAGTTCGCCGGTGCCGGATTTCAGCGATTGCGGCAGTTGCCTTTGGGAATCGCCGAGTTCGATCTCCAGTTGCCCTTTTTTCTTTTCCGGGATTAAAACGCCGTTTTCGTCATTTTTAGGTTTTTCTGAATCGCTGACGGCATCGGCCTGTGTTTTTTCCACTTTACCACCGGCAGATTGGGTCGTCGTTTGTGGTTCCGTACCCTTTAGCTTTTGCATAAACTTCTTTTTCAGCCTGCGCCGTCCGTTGATGAGGTCTTCAAAAAAATATTTGATCCCGTCGAGCGCACTTTTGAAAGTGAGGTCTTGAAAATTGGGATTGGCAAACCAGGTGATGAGACCAATGCTTATAAAAACAAAAAGCAAAGCCAGGCCGATCGTTCCCAAAAAATTGGTGAGCCAGGTGCTTACTTCTTTGCCAAAAGCCCCGCCCCAGGGAAATTCTGAATTGTGGAAAATAAAACCCAGGAAAACCGAAGAAAACAACAACAACCAAAAGGCTGACCACAACATGCCGGCATGCTGCCGCAAAGGAATGCGCCGGATTCGGCCAACGCCAATGACGATCAGAGCAAAAATGAAAATGAAGGATGGCAACCCAAATCCCCAGTAAAAAAACATATTGGATACGATAGCTCCCAGCCGCCCCAGCCAGTTAGCCATTTCGACCTCACCCTGCAAAAGCAGGCCAAAAGAGTGTTGCAACACCCGGTCCTGGTCTATTTGCCAGGTAAACAAATAGGAGGAGAAAGCGATAAACAGATACAGGGCAAGAAATAAGCAGAAAACTCCCAATAGCTTTGGGAATCGTTCATCATTGATGCCGAGTTTCAAAGAGAGTTGTGGTTTCCCTTTTGTTGAATTTTTTGTGGCCATGCTTCTTCAGTTCTAAAATTCCGCGTAAGCAGATTAGTATTTCTATAGTGTAAAAAAGTAAAAATTCCCGGTTTATGAAATTTTAATCGCAAAAAACAGCACCACGACTTAAAAAATCAGTCCGTAAAATTAACCAAATAATACAAGTTGCAAAGCATCCTGGTTGTGAAGAATGGCGGATCAGGCAGAGAACATGCAACTTGAATAATAGGTTAAAAGTTTTGCGTTATGAGCTATGATCAAAAACTTTTAGCTTATGACCTTTAACCCATAGTTCCTGCCCGACCGCTGCAACACTTCGAACGTCAAAAATCAACCCCCATCAGGTTTTTTCACAGAAATTGAATTTTTCATATTACGATTTTGGCTCAATTGTTGAGCCGAAACGTATGATGGTTAACAATCATCTGCTCTTTCATTTTAGTTGATCCTTAAATCAAATTTTTGAAATGAATGCCGTAATATTGTTCAATAATTATTACTTTCACCACCAAAGAAAAATTTAAACATACGACATGGGAAAAATAATTTCTTTGTTAAACCACAAAGGTGGGGTCGGCAAAACCACCAGCGCTATCAACATCGGAGCTGGCCTTGTCGAACTCGGACGAAAAGTATTGTTGATCGACCTTGACCCGCAAGCGAACCTCACCCTTTCTTTGGGCATCCCAAGGCAAAATACGACCATTTATGAAGCCCTCAGGGGCGAATCGGAATTGGCGCCCTTCACCTACCGCCAGAATTTTGACGTCATCACTTCTTCGCTGGATCTGTCGAGCGCCGAAATGGAACTCATCAACGAAGCCGGCAGAGAATATATCCTCCGCGAACTGCTCGAAACGGTGATCGACGAATACGATTTTATCATCATCGATTGTCCGCCTTCCCTGGGTTTGCTGACTTTGAACGCTTTGACGAGCAGCGACCATGTTTATATCCCTTTGCAAACGGAATTTCTGGCCTTGCAGGGGCTGGCAAAGATCAAGCAGATCATCGATAAGGTGCGTTTCAGGCTCAATAAAAAGTTGGAGATCGGGGGCGTGATCGCCACCATGTACGACGCGCGGAAAGTCCTCAATCGCGATGTGGTGGAAACGATCCGGAAGTATTTTGGCGAAAAGGTTTTCAATACGCTGATCCGCGACAATGTGGCCCTGGCCGAAGCACCGTCCCAGCGAAAGGATATTTTTGAATACAACAGAAGCAGCAACGGCGCTGAAGACTATCTTGCGCTTTGCAAGGAAGTGATCGAACGCATGGAAACCGTTGAGGTGTAATGTGTTTTCAATATTGATTTTTTTATAAAAACGAAGCAGGGCGTGAGCAAAAAAAAGTTTACTATCGGATTGGAAAGTTTGTTTGGGGCCGCCGTCGAGGAGGCATTCCAGGAGGAAAGCCCCTTGCTCGATAAGCAGCCAAAAGATGAAAAAAAGCAATCCGCCGCAGTAAAAAAGAAAACATCCTCCAAAGATTTTACCGCCGATCTCGACACCCTGTTCGAGCAAGCCCTGGTCGAAACCATCGAGGAGGAAAATCGCAAGGCGAAAAACTCGAAGCAAACTTTTCACAGCCAAATGCGCCAAAAAAGGATCCGCCGCCTCTCCGGTCTGGATGCGCTCATCAGGCACACCAAAGATATGGATGAGGTCGAAGTGGATATTCCCACTAAAAAGCGGGTAACGTTTGTAGTTGAAAAAGATAAGCTGGCAAAGCTCAAAGAGATCGCCAAAGAAGAAAATACTTACCTGAAAGACATCCTCGCCAAGGTGGTTGCGGGTTTCATCGAGAAGTATGAAAAAAGCAAAAACTAACCCGCTGAAAGCAGCTTGAACTCCTGGAAGCTCAAGCTGCTTTTTCTCTTCCATTCCATAATCTTTCCGGCATTTTACCTATTTTGTTTTTTGTAAGAACAAATCCGGCAGCGGCTTACAAGCCATGTGAAAATTCTGTACACAGTTCAAAAAATCGAAGTGGAGCGTTCAAAGGAATTAAAAGACATAAAGGATTTCCGACCCTTTTACAACCAAACCATCCATCCCGAATTGTTGCGCCTCGAGCGGAAACGAAAGCGGCTGCTTTTTCTTTTTTTGGTTTCCTTCCTGATGTTTTTAGCGGCCATGTTCATCCAATTGTATCTCAATGAATGGCTGATCAGCCTGGCTTTATTGATCCCCATCGGTTTGTACATTTCATTTCTGCTCTACCGGATACAGCGCTTTCGCTCGACTTTCAAACCCCACGTCGTCAACCTAATCCTGGATTTTATCGACGATGGGTTGAGCTTCGGGACGTTGAGCTATAGCAGCAGGGGTTTTATACCCAAAGAACGGTTCATCGCCAGCCGTCTGTTTGCAACCCCGGCGCAGTTTTACCAGGGTGAAGATTATATCAGCGGCAGCTTTGGCGAGTTGGATTTTGAAATGTGTGAATTGAACGTCAGGGAGCTTTCAAAAGTCAGAAACCGCCTCAACTACGTCTTTCGCGGTATCTTTCTCCATACTACAATTAATAGGGAGTTAACGGGCATGGTCATCGTTTTGCCCAGAGAATTTAAGCAATATCTTTCGCGTTCAATCAGGGCATTCAATGTTGTGGGTGGCGATCTTGTTGAAAATGGTTTGGAAGAAAATTTTAATGAATCATTTATGACATTTGCTACAAAAGACACTAGCGTTACCAAGCTTTTGACAAAGGAAATACAACAGGCGATCCTGGATTACCGCAACGCCACCAAAAAAGAAATTTACGTTTCTTTCATTGAAAATGAAATTTATATCGGAATCACTGAACCTAAAGACATCCTCGAACCTTTCCTTTTCAGTTCCAATGTCAGTTTTGAACTGGTAAAAGAATTTTTCGAAGACATCCACCTGATGCTGGAGCTTATTGTTGAAATTGATAAAAAAAATTAAAAACAGGCTATCACGACCAAACATTTTTATAATGAAAAAACTACTTTTTTTTACCTCCATCTTTATACTGAGCCTCAACCTCGCTTTTGCGCAGGTGGCCATCCAGGTCACCGAAACTGCGCAACGGGATTCCAGTCTTCAACCTGTATCATTACTGGAAAAATCCCTGCTTTGGGAGATCACCGGAAACGGGCTGGAAGATACTTCATTTCTCTACGGAACGATCCACCTCATAAGCAAGGAAGATTTTTTGCTGACTGATGAAACCAAGTCCTCTTTTAAAAAAAGCGAACGCGTCGTCTTTGAGATCAACATGGAAGAAATGAACGACTTTTCCGTGATCTTCTCGCTCATGGGAAAAATGTTGATGCCCAATGCCACGACCCTGCGCGATCTGCTCGATGAAGAAAAATACAATTTTGTAAAAGCAAAACTTGCCGATTCCGGAATGCCCCCAATATTAATGGGTATCCTTGAGCGGGTGAAGCCTTTGTTTCTGACCACTTTTGCTTCCGGCGAAATCGATTCCGGCGGTTTTCAAAACGGGGATATCGTTTCTTATGAAATGGAGTTTATGCAAATGGCACAACAATCCGAAAAAGAAATGGGCGGCCTCGAAACCATTGAATACCAACTCAGTGTATTCGACAGCATTCCGCTGGAAGCGCAAGCCGGGATGTTGTATGAAAGCCTGAAAGCGGAAAGCGATGGTTCCGATCAGTTCAAAGAAATGGTGAAAATGTACCTCGATCAGGATATCGAAGGCATGCAAGTCATGTTTGAAGACGAAAGTGCCGGAATGGGCGAATATGAAGACATCCTTTTGATAAACCGCAACCGCAACTGGATACCCCTGATGCGGGAAATGATGAAAGAAAAACCCACCTTTTTTGCCGTTGGCGCCGGCCATCTCGGCGGAGAATATGGCGTCATACGATTGCTCAGGCAGGCAGGCTACACCCTCAGGCCGCTCCACGTCGAAGTTTCGGAACCCTAAAAATAAATTACTTTGGCGCTGATCAAACCCATAAAAGGCATTTCCCCTGTTTTTGGCAAAGACTGTTTCCTGGCCGAAAACGCCACCATTACCGGCGATGTGATCACCGGTGATGAATGTAGTTTTTGGTTCCAGTCGGTGGTGCGGGGTGATGTCAACAGCATCCGAATCGGCCACCGGGTGAACGTTCAGGATGCAGCGATCATCCATTGCACGTATCAAAAAGCAGCCACCGTCATCGGGGATAACGTCTCCATCGGGCATCGCGCCATCGTGCATGGCTGCACGATCGGAGATAACGTGCTCATTGGAATGGGCGCCATTGTGATGGATCACGCTGTGGTTGAATCCAATTGCCTGATCGCTGCCGGAGCTTTGGTGTTGGAAAACAGCCGCCTGGAATCCGGATTTATTTACGGCGGGGTGCCGGCTAAAAAAATCAAAGCTTTGCGCCCGGAGGTTTTCCAGGACACTATCGAACGAATTGCAGCCAACTATGTGCTTTACAGCAGTTGGTATAAAAACCCGCCTGAACAATGACCGTTTTTGTCAAAAAATGGCATAAAACAAAATTGTGAGAAATGCTTTGGTATCACTCTTTTTCATTATTTTTGCCAACGAGAACACTCTCCGCTGCATCGCAGCACTTCGCTACACTTATTGTCAATTCCCACTTTTTTACATTGATTGCACTATGTAGATCCGAAAGATCCCAAAACCGACCCCTTTTCATGTTTCTGCAATAGCGGTATTTGCCAGAAAGTGAGAAGGGGATTTTTTTATTTTTCAAACCACACTTTCGATTGATCCTCCGGTTCGCCATTGTAATTGATGGTGATCTCTTCCCCCGGCTCAATATCTCTGATCGCATAGATTTCAAGGCTGAGGGTTTCAAAATCAACATAATACCGCGCATTTGGCTGGTAGGCATGGTTGTAAACGGAACCGTAGCCCAGCGCGATCCCGCCGCTTTTTTCATCTTCTCCCCAGATGAAATAATAATCGTACAGCACGGTTTTTTTGAGGTGTTCCATATCCGCAGAAGGGATGAATATCACCGGGCAAATTTCAATAATACTCCCTTCCGGGATAAAGGTCGCGCAAAACACACCCCGCTCATGCAGGTCGCTCGAAGCAATGTATAAATATGGGATTTGCTGGCTCATTTTCGTAATGGGTTGATGTGGTAATGCGGTATTCCCGATTTCATCGGGATCTTCGCTTCGCTCCGATGTGGTATTGTGGTATTGTGGTGTTTTGGTGTTTTGGTATTCCCGATTTCATCGTCCCGCTTTTTCGAGAAAAAGCGGGATTCGCTCCGATGTGGCATTATGGTGTTGTGGTTATTGAGTTGAAACTAGCAACTTGTAACTTGACTTGTAACTTGTAACAACTCAACAACAACCTCCTATTTTCTGGAAATATACACCCCCGATAAGATCAGGATCATTCCGATGAGGTGAAACACCGTAATGGGTTCGCCCACCACAGCTCCCCAGATGATCGCAACAAGGGGGATCAGATAACTGACCATCGATGAAAAAACGGCGTCGGTAATTTGTACCAGTTTAAAAAATAAAACCGTAGCGATCACGGTGCCGAAGATAGACAGAATGCTGATATAACCCAGCGATGCCCAGCCTTTTTCATGCTCTGAAAGCACGGTGGTAATATCGCTGAAAAACAAATACACCAATGCCGGTATACCAATGATCATAAATGAAACTGCGCCGATGGTCAATGCATTCATGTGGTATAAATGCGCCCCGACGGTATTGGCGCTGGATGCGTACAGCAGGCTTCCCAGCACGACCAGCAAACCATACAAAATATTGCCGGATACTCCGGCTTCTTTGCCATAGACGATCAGTAGAACTGCTCCCGCCAACCCGATCAATACGCCGAGCGCTTTCGCCCGGTTGAAAGGCGCTTTGAAAAAAAAGATGCCCAATACCAATGTGAAAAGCGGAGTGAGCGAACTCAAAACTCCGGTGATCGAACTGCTGATTCGCGTTTGGGCAAGGGCAAACAAAAAAGCAGGAAAAAAACTGCCGGCAAAACCTACGATCGCATAATATTTCAACTTTGTCCAATCGATCGTTTTAAACCGGAGGATAAAAACCGGAAAAAAAGCCAGTGTCGTTATACTGATCCGCAGGCAGGCGACTTGCTGAGGGCTAAAGGCTTCCAGGCCTTTTTTTATCAAAACATAACTGCTTCCCCACACCAGCCCTAAAAGCGCCAGCAATATCCAGGCTTCGAGGCGGGGCGCTGCGGTTGATTGCGGTATTGTGGATTGCACCAGGCTGTAAAATTTAGGCTGCAAAGATAGGAGAATTCATTTCAAGTTTTTTTGTGAAGTTGTGAAGCCTGCCCCGACCTGCCCCGACCTGTCGGGGCTGGTCGGGGTTTCTAGTTTACTGTTTACTGTTTACTGTTTCCTGTTTGCTGTTTCCTGTTTACTGTTTCCTGTTTCCTGTTTCCTGTTTCCCGTTTCCCGCCTGCCCTCCCGCTAATGAAGCGGGATCGGGGTTCACTGTTTACATTCCTTTGCCGTAATCATGTATGCTTCAGCAGAACATTGCAATTCCCAATTCAACTTTTCATAAAGTGGCCTGCCTGCTCAACGAGGATGAGGTTTTCGTCCAGGATTTCGACTACTTTGATCTCTGAACCTGTGGGAAGTGCATCGCCGTTGGTCATTGCATCGACCTCTTTCAAAGTCCCGCGTATTTTGAGATGTACTTTCCCTTGGCCGTTTTTGTTGGCGGGTATGGATAAATAGACCTGGCCGGTACTGTAGAGGGCTTTCGACAGATTGGCGTTGCGCTTTTGGGTCAGTTTTGTAAATTTAAAAATGATATAACCTGCGATAAACATTGCTGCAAAGCCGATCAGGCTTGCAAAACAGACAGCCGTCCAGGCATCTCTGCCGGTAGATATCGCCAGCACACCCGCCCATCCAAAGAAAGTGAAAAATGCAACGATGCTCCTCACCGATAAAATGGTGTATCCTGAGCCGGGTTCAGGTTCGTCGGAAGGAGTAGCCGACGCCTCTGCACGGGGTACAAAATCTGACCCGATAATACTGACCACAAGTTGGATGAGAAACAAAACACTGAAAATCAACGATATTCCCCAAAATACTTTTTCGGCGCTGCTCAATGGCTCCCACCAATTCTCTTCAAAAAACAATAACACCATAAAATTGTATCGCTGCGGTTGATTAGTTGATATACTTGTCGGCAATGAAATTTATTTAATCATCATTCCTAATACCAAAACGGCATATTTTAATTTTTCGCTCAAAGTCTGAATACCGTAGTTTTTAAAGCAAGTGGCTAAAGGTCATAAAAATTGTTAAGATTTTTACTTTTCATCGACTAACAATTTGGGATCATCGGCAAATTACAGGCCTTAGTTTTTTATTTAAAAAGTACTTGCATGACAGGCTTTGTTTTAAATCTTTTTAACTTTGAGGTCACTTTGTAACCCTGGCTTTGAAGCGTTTCCGCAAAGCATTTATTTTTTTAAAAAAATTAGAACGTGGAAGTAAAACTTTTCTCCGGAACCAATTCAGTTTACCTTGCTGACAGAATAGCCGATTTTTATGGTTTTTCGTTGGGAGACATGACTTTGCAACGTTTCAGCGACGGCGAAATGCAACCGATCTTCAACGAGTCCGTTCGTGGAAGTTATGTGTTTTTTATCCAGTCAACTTTTGCTCCAGCCGATAACCTGCTCGAACTTTTGCTGCTCATCGACACCGCCAAACGCGCCTCCGCAGGGTACATCGTCGCTGTGATCCCTTATTTTGGCTACGCTCGCCAGGACAGAAAAGACAAACCCCGTGTGCCTATCTCCGCCAAACTGATCGCGACGATCATCCAGGCTGCCGGCGCCAACAGGATCATGACCATGGACCTCCACGCCGACCAGATACAGGGCTTTTTCGACATCCCCGTTGACCACCTGAAAAGCGAAGCGATTTTTATCCCCTACCTGAAAAAAATGGATCTTTCAAATGTCATTTTTGCATCGCCGGATGTGGGCGGAGTAAAACGTGCAAGAACCTACGCCAAGTACTTCGCCAGAGATCTCGTCATCTGCGACAAGTACCGCAAACGAGCCAATGAAGTTGCAGGCATGACCGTGATCGGTGATGTGACCGGAGCCGATGTCATTTTGGTGGACGACATCGTAGATACTGCCGGTACGCTTTGCCGAGCCGCCGACATCATCGTCGAAAAAGGAGCAAAAAGCGTTCGTGCTCTCTGTACACACCCCGTCCTTTCCGGCAAGGCTTATGAGAATATCGAAAATTCAAAGATCCAGGAAGTGATCGTTTGCGATACGATACCACTCAAAAAAAATAGCTCGAAGATCAAAGTCCTGTCCACCGCCAAGCTATTCGCCAGGGCTATTCGCAACATGCACGAGCACCGGTCCATTTCCGCACTTTTCGTGGAGAAATAGTGGTTTGGCCAAACAATTGAAAATCGTTCCGCAATCCGAGAAGAAAGAATTTCTGGTTTTATAAAAAGAATTATTTATCTTTGCGTGCATTTTTGATAAACCTTGTTGGAGATACACATTTCCACCCAATTATTATAAAGAAATTCAGACATGGAATCCATCACAATCAAAGGGAAAACAAGAACAGCCCTGGGAAAGAAATCATCAAAATCAGCCCGCAAGACGAATGAAGTCCCCTGCGTGATCTACGGCGGGGAATCGCCGGTTCATTTCACTGCTCCTGCCCTCGATTTTAAAAACCTGATCTATACCAACGATTTCAAACTGGCCGAGATCGAACTGGATGGCAAAACCTACAAGTGCATCCTCAAGGATATGCAATTTCATCCTGTTACGGAAAACCTGCTGCACCTCGATTTTCTCGAATTGGTGGACGGCAAAAGCATCAAGGTTGAAGTTCCCGTTCGTTTCAAAGGGCAGGCTCCCGGCGTAAAAACCGGAGGAAAGCTCTTCCAGAAATTGAGAACCGTAAAGATCAAAACCACTCCGGAACACCTCGTAGATGAACTCCTGGCGGATATCTCCAGCATGAACCTGGGGCAATCCATCCGGGTTCGCGATATCGAAGTCAGCCAGGGAATTGAAATAATGAGTTCGCCGGGCATTCCCGTAGCATCTGTTGAAGTACCGCGTGCGCTCCGAAGCGCTGATGCGAAGGCGGCTAGCGCTGTGGCAGGCGTTGAAGACGAAGAAGGAGAAGAAGCAGCAACGGAAGAAGGCGGCGAAGCAGGAAAAGAATAACTCCGAACCAATTGACAGAAGCATAGCTTCATCAAAATAAGCTTGTTTTAAAAAAGACGTAAGTGGTTAACTTGCGTCTTTTTTGTTCAATCAAAAATCAATGATGGAAACCCTTCGGATAACCACCGTTCAATCTTCCCTGGTATGGGAAGACATTTCTGCAAACCTGGAAAATTTTGAAAAACAACTAAAACCGCTCAGTGGCGCCACCGACCTTGTGATCCTCCCGGAAATGTTTACCACCGGATTCAGCATGAACCCCGCTGCGCTGGCCGAAACTATGACCGGCCAAACTATGGAATGGATGAAAAAAGAGGCTGATTATTTGAATGCTGCCATTATCGGAAGTTTCATCGCTGTTGAAAACGGAAAATATTACAATCGCCTGGTGATGATGTACCCCAACGGAGATTTTAAAGTTTACGACAAACGCCATCTTTTTACCCTTGCAGGCGAACAATTCAGCTATACGGCCGGAAAGAAAAAACTGATCGCCGAGTGGAAAGGCTGGCGGATTTGCCCGCTGGTGTGCTACGATCTTCGCTTTCCGGTTTGGAGTCGCAATGTGGAGGATTACGATTTGCTGATCTACATTGCCAACTGGCCGGATCGACGCAAGCAGGCCTGGAATATTCTGCTGGCTGCCCGCGCAGTGGAAAACCAGGTTTACACAGTTGGTGTGAATAGGGTCGGAACTGACGGCACAGGCCTGTCTTATGTCGGCGATTCTGCTGTGATTGACTTTGCAGGTAATATTTTATACAAGGTTTCCGAATGCGGACAGGTTGCCACTGTCAATATCTCTTACGAGGATCAGTTGCAATTCAGAGACAAGCTTCGCTTTCTCGCTGACCGTGATGATTTTGAGATAAATGATTGAGTGGGGTTGGGGGGTGGTGTTCGGTATCGGGTATCGGGTGTCCCGACTTCGTCGGGATCTTCGCTACGCTTCGATCGGGTTTCCGGTTTCGGGTTTCGGGTGTCCGTTTCCTCTCTACTCAAACTCAAACTCACTCTCACTCTCACTCTCACTCTCACTCCCACACTGCCCTTTCCATCACTCCTTATATTTTTTCCTGTTGAAAGACTTTCTGAAAATGATACCTGCTCCGGTGTTGTAGGCATTATTTTGTTCAAGGACATTGAAATCGCTTGTGTGGAAAACTTTAATGCGGTAATTGCCGCTTTTGGTCAACTGGTATTCGATGACAAAATCACCTGCTATTCCTGAATAATTTTCTCCGGAACCGGAACCTTCGGCGCCGAGGTTGACATTCGTTCCTACATTTACCGTAAGGCGATCCTGGAAAAGTTGCTTGGAAACGTTCAATTCCATTTTGGTAATATTCATCGATTCGGCTCCGCTGATATTGTAGGATTCCACGCCGATATCCACCTCAAAACCTTTCACATACCGATTGGCAAAGCGGTTGAGTTGGTCGGCCATGAGGCTGCTCACGCTGGACAGCGCGATCGCGGTTCCGGTTTCCGACAGGGTGTGTGCGCTGTTTCCGCTTTCGGCAATAAAGCTTTTGAAAAGTAATAAGCCGAAGGCCTGTTTGTTCAGTTCTTCGGGGTTGCGGCGAAGCTCCGCCAGCTTGCGATTTACGGCGCTGCCGATGCCCTCGCTTTGCATGCCGGGTATGAGGATGTCAAAAGAAATATCGGGAGCGTTGATATTGCCTCGCAGCTTCATTCTGACAACTACATCGGTGCGGAGCCTGGCTTCATTTTTTTCAGAATCCGAGAGGGTGGCCTGGCTGGACAACAACTCGTAAGTCGATGCACGTACTTTGTAATTGGCTGCTACATCAAAACCAGCGTTCATGGGGTCGCCTGCGAAAACTATGCTGCTGCCTTTTTCGATCTCAAAATCCCGCTTCACCAGTTGTTCGTAATTCAGGGAATACCGCCCTTTTTCAATGGTATAGTTTCCAGCCACCGTTAACACACCGGCGGGATTGATATTTACCGTGAGGTTGGCGCTGCCCGTGCTGATGAGTTGATCGCCGGTTGCGGGGTCGATGACGATGTACAGCGAAGCATCTTTGGTCACTTCGAGGTTGAGGGTCAGGTCGTAGCTGGTGCGGTTACCGCCAATTTTTTGTTCGGCAAGGCGCAAGCTATCTTCATTATACTGTTCCGGATTGGCGTAGATGATATAATCTTCCTGTTGTACCCCATCGCTGTCGATGAACGGTTGTACAAAAAGCCTGGATTTCGGCAACGTTGTAGCATCGATGGAAATGATCGGAAGCCCGGGCGTACCTTTCACTGTGACTGAAGCTTTCAGAAACAGATCGCCGTAATACAATTCGTTGTCGGCCATTGTGGTATTCAGGAAACGAAAAGCATCAGTATCGAAATTCAGATCGAACCGGAAGTTACGCAAATAATTGTGCAATATTTTCCCACCTAAAACTGCGCTGTTATTGCCTGCGTCCTTGAGCTTTATGGCTCCAAGGTCAATGTTTTTTTCGGAAATCCGTATCACCGATTCTTCAGCGCGATACCGGCTGTTGGAGATCACTACCGTTGTTCCAAAATCGTTTAGGTTTACTTTTCCATCCACCAGGGGCTGGTCAGGAGTACCTGTTAGTTTCAAATCTCCGGAAAGAAAACCCTCGGATCGTTCCAAAATACCTTGCAAAAACGGATCGACCAGGAATACCGGCAATTTCCCCAACCGGAAATCGAGATCAAAAATGTTATTGCTTATCGCATAATCTCCCGTGATGCTCATCTGGTATTGGCCTTCGAGCCTGATGGCCATTTCAACCACCTGCTCCTGGCCGGGTTGTTTGGCTTTGATATCGAGATCACCTACTAGATTGTCATTGTAAGTAAGGTCACTCACCTTGATCGCGCTGTTGTAATGCAGATTGGTTTTGGGTTCTTTCAACACCAGTTCGCCATTTGCTCTGCCGCCGAGCCTGATCGCTTCCAGTCCCAGCATTTTGGAAATCTCTTCCAGGTTGAAACTGGAAAGGCGGATATGAACGGGGCTAAAGTCATTTTCAGGAGCAGCCCCCTGAGAGGTTATGGCAATTTCCTGGTCGTCTTTAAAAATATTCAGTTGCCTGACAAACAGGTTTTTATTATCAAATTCAAGCTGGTTTGAAGTGTCGATTTTCCAGTTTTCGTTGTTCAATACCAACGATGGCGAAAAAGACAATACGTAGTTTTCTTCAATGTGCGAAACTTTACCTTCGAGGTCGAAGATATTATCTGTGATATGGATGATGGAATCTTGGATTTCCGGGTGTTCTTCCGTTTTGTCGTCCCGGATATTCAATCCGAAATGAAGGGTGTCGTCTTTAAACAAAGTGCTGAAAGCCAGGTTTGGAAAATTCATGGCGTTTCCCGTTTTGACATTTTTGAAGTTGACGCCGGTTTCAAAATGCTGTGGCGTTCCGGTAGAACCGAGCAGGATGGTATCGACGGATAGGCCGTCGTAAACCAGCTTTGGAAAAGCGCCTTCCAGGTTAAGCTGTTTTGAAACGCTGTTGAAATGCCCTTTAATAAAGGCAGTGTCGGCTGCTGAAAAATCCGGCAAAAACAATTGAGCAAATGGCGCTATCTCTTTAAATTTAAAATCGAAATCCACATCCTGCTCCGGTGCCAGCGCGAGACTGTCGTTCCCCACCAGGTTTTCTATCGGGAAAAAGCCGTTGATGAATTCCATCACGGATTTCGGAAACTTGGCGATATTGAAATTTCCGCTGATGCCGGCATCCAGGAAACCCGAACGGAGTGTTAAGGATTTTGCTCCTGTAGGGGTCGTTCCGGCTTCCAGTTTTATGGTTTGTTGCGCCGAATAATGAATGGAATCCTGCGTGATATGAAACTTCGTCAACTGCGCGGTCCCGTTGATATTATCGAATTTATCACCTTTCAGGTCTGCCTCCAGCGCTCCGCTGAATCCAAGTTTTTTATTGTAAAAATTCAAAGCTTCCAGATTTATGGTATCAACATCCAGCGCCATTTGAAAATCCGGGAGGCTGTCGTTGAGGTCGATCATGCCCTGAAAATCAAAGCGGATATTTTCATCTTTCGATCCGGCAGTCCCTTCAAATCTTTTTTTAAAAAATGCACCGTTCAAACTCAGGTCGTTGTAGGCGTAATCATTGTAACTGAACAGCGGAATCTCACCTTCGATGCGGATGTCGAGTGTTCCGATGTCGAGGCCGCTCCCTTTTGCATCGACTTTTAAACGGGTCAGCCCGAACGACGAACCCAGTATTTTCGCAAGGTTAAAATTCTCCGTTTCGATGCTGCCTTCGTAACTGGCATTTTTATAATCATTTTCAAAATCCGCTTCAAGGTTGGCGCTCAACTGCCCTGCCGCCGTCCGGAGATCGCCGTTCACCGCAAAATCGGTTGTCGTTCCTTCCAGTTCTCCTTTGAAATTGATCACTCCGAGGCTGTCCAGTTGGCGGGGAACCTGATCGCCTGCAATGGCGCGGATGTCAGCAGCCTGCGTCGTCAATGTTTCCACGTCGGCAGTGAAATGAATTTTTTTGATATCCGGCAGCCCGCTGATCTGTAGATTTCCGGCAAACTGTGTGGCCGATTCCGTAGTCAGCCGGAGATCCGTTCCACTGAACTGCCCGACGGGTCCTTTGAGCTTTCCCGAAAAACCGATCTTCCCAAAAGCGTTTAACCCTTCGGGCATTCCGCTGTTTTTTAAAAGTTTCGTCAATGAATTATGATCGGTGAGCATTTCCTTTACACGGAGATCAAAGTACGGAGCCTCTGCCAGGTTTGAAACGGAGCCTGTAGCATCCAGCACAAACAAACTTCCGATGCTGCTTTCAAATGCTTCAAAAATGATCCTGTTGTTTTCCAATACAATTCTTCCGTCCAACGAGATGATCTCATCGATCCCGGTATTCACGACCGGCAAACTTTTTACCACCGGCACTAACATGTTTAAATCGCGATATGCAAGGCTGCTGCCTGAAAAATCAGCTTCGAGCCTGACCTTTTCCATAAACGCGTACAAGTCTGAAAAATCGCTGAATATCAGCCGGATGTCGCTATTCAATGAAGACTTTGGCGTTTCGAGCCGGAGCTTTTGCGCGGTGATGGATTCGTTGTTCATTACAATGTCGCCGCTCAGGTTATTCAGTCGGAAGCCGCTGTGATCGGCCATCGATGCCTGATGGATTTGACCTGTTATGGAGCTTTCATCCAGATTTATGTTGCTGATCTTCAGCGACGTATTTTCCAGGTTTAGAAAGTTGTAATCGACAATGTTTTCCTGCCTTTCGTAATTCAGGTTTGAAAACTTGAATTGTGAATTCTCCAGGTTTAAGTCATCTGCGGAGATATTCCAGCCAAAAGCCGGAAAGCGAAGCGCGGAGGTATCCGTGGGAGGCGGTTTATCGTTTTGTAAAATCGTAAAATCAACCGAAGATCTTTCAAGCGCCAGTTCCGAAAGGGCGATCTTTTGTTTTTCAAAATCCAGCGATTTTGCTTTTACTGCGAGTTTTCCAGCTATCGTTTTTAACACAAAACCACCTTCAGTTTCATCGGCCATGTTGAACCGCGTATTTTTAATGCTTACATTCCCGATCCCGAAATCCCAGGGTTTTGCGCTTTTTTTAACATCGGTTTCCGCAGCATTACCGCTGAAAGCTTTTGTGATAAACTCAAAATTGTACAGGCTATCTTCTTCCTTTTTTAAAAGATTGATTACCGCTCCATCCAGCCCGATCTCGTTCAGGAAAATCGTTTTGTTGAAAAGTGAAAAAATGCCGATGTTCGCTTTGAGTTTTTCCGCAAAAAGAAGGGTATCCGCTCGCAGGTCTTCAATATAAATCCCTTCGAGCATTGCGGTTTTAAAAAACGCTATATCTACTTTCTTTACCGAAACCTTAGTTTGCAGCGTTTCGCTCAATGACTGCGTAACCTGCTGAACCAGCCACGTTTGCACTTTTGGAACACGGATCAACAGCCACAGCCCGAAAAACACCAACACCAACACCAAAGAGCTGATCTTTACTATTTTAAAAAGTTTTCGGAAATATGGATTCATCTCAGACCTGGAGGTGATTTTATATTCGGGCTAAATTATCAAAAAGGCATGGAAAAAGGTTGTTCCTAAAAAGTTAAAAAAACGAAATGCCCTTTCCCTACAACTTTGGTAACAAGGGGGGAGTGGAATTGTTACAGTTGCTCCGATGATTTAGTTTTCGCGAATTGTGGAATTCGTGTCCCGTCAGTTTATCGGGATGGCGATCAAACAAAAAGACAACTTATAGCCACGAATGCACGAATGGGGAATGCTAAGGCTGGTGATTCATTAATATCATTTGGAAAGCATTAAACAGTCAGCTTATCTCGTCAGCAACACCTTATGGGTATAGCGCAGGTTTTCGCCTTTAATATAAATAAGATACATGCCAGGTTCGCGGCTGCTCAGGTCGAAGGATATCTGCTCGTTGGATACCTGTTCCAGTTGCCTGTTTTCGATCAACCTTCCCAAGACATCGTACACCGCAATATCGAGGAGCTTTTCCGGGATGTCGAGGGCGATCTGAAGGGTGAATTTCCCGGTGGTTGGATTTGGAAACACTGCAATCGCGCCATTCGTTTCAACGTCATTGTTTGAAATTGTAGAACCCAGGTCTTCGATTTTTACATCATCGATCTGCATGGCATATTGGTCGGCGTCGCTGATGACGTGAAAGCCGATGCTGATAGAACCATTGCTATTGGAAATAAAGGTGAAGGTTTTTGTATTGTAATCCGGATAGGGGTTGTTGATAGGATCCATGACCCAGTTGCTGCCCAGCGTGAAAAAATCGTTGGAACTCTGGTTTTCTGAAAAGCCTACTTCGAGCCTTTCGGGATAAACAAGCGTACCGGCCATAGCGCAGGCATAGGTGAATGTGAGGCTATAAGCGTGGTCTTTTTTTACCTGAAAGCAGGGGGTGAAGAGGTAATCATCCGCTGGAGTGGTGCCGTCCTGGTTCCAGAAATAGATGGCCATTCCTTCTCCGTTGTTGGGTCCCCAGTCATTTCCCGATTGCTGGAAGAACTGCCAGGTTGTGTTATCGTTGTTGGCGTTTTCGACGACCCAGCCATCGAAAGACTGGCTGCTTTCAAAGCCCATATTGAGCGAATTGGAAGAAATATCATAACAACTTCCCGGACAAAGATTATCGCCATTCTCTGCGAGGTTGCTGCGAATACCGGCCAGCACGCTACGCATCACGTTTTTCTGTCCCTGCGTAAAGAGGTTCATGCAGTTGTCGTCGGTATAATCCATATAATTCATATACATATCCGGGCTACCGCAGGAAGCTCCCTGGAACGGGCAGCCGAAATAAGGGGCAGATGCGTTCGGTGTGTCATTGATGTTGTCGTCGCTGTTGCATCCGATGGGGTTTCCGTTGGCATCGTCTGATCCCCAGATGTGCAAAAGACCCAGGTAATGTCCCACTTCGTGGACGGTGGTACGCCCGCGGTTTGTGGGATTGATGTATCCAAAATGCGTGTAATTGATCACCACGCCGTCGGAGTTGGAACCGACCATGGATTGCGTGGGGAGGAAGGAATAACCGAGCAGGTCGTTGTTGGGCATATCAATCGTCCAGATGTTCAGGTATTCATCAGGGTTCCAGGTGGTGTTTGGTTTTACGACGGTTTCGATATAATTGATGGAAGGGATCGAGCCGTATTGGTGCCTGGTGATGCCGGTAGCGGTATTTCCTTGCGGATTGGTTTGGGCAAGGCAAAATTCGATCTCTGTATCGGCAGCTACGGATTGAAAATTAAACGGAGTTTGAGAGGCATCGGCGTTCATCCTGCGGAAATCGTTGTTGAGGATGTCGATCTGGGAAAAGATGCGGTCGTTTGAAATATTCTTGCCCGAGCCTATGGATTCGCCTGAATGGATGACATGGACAACAACCGGGATGTTGAAGACAACCGGAAGATCGCGTGAGGATGATCCTTGGGCAAGTTGCGGCAGGATATTTTGAATATAGTTTTCGACTTCTGCCCTGAAACCCGGAGTTATGGATTCCTGCTGGCGGATCACGTGTTCAAAACCGCATTTTTGGTTTTCAGGCTGTTGTGAAAAAAGGAATATTGGAAAAAGTAAAGCAATGAAGTGCGACAGATGTTGGGACATATCTTAAAAAATAATTTACAACATAACAGCTAATTTTAAAATTTGATTATGTCATGGAATCTTAAAATTACAAGAATTGAAAATATTATGCGCGGAGACAAACGACAAATTATAATAATTTGTACTAAAAAGCTTGCCAGATGGGGGATGGTTCAGGGTTCAAAGTTTATGGTATCCGGTGTCCGGTGTCGGGTGTTTGGTATCTGGTATCTTATGTCTGACGTCTGTTGTCTTGTTTCTAGTTAAGATATTTTTTCACCACATTGATCATGGCATCGGGAGGGATATCGTCGTCGAGGTAGGTTTTCAGTATGCGGATCATATCGCCGGTAAGTTGCTCGTTGAAGCCCAGACGCAGCCCGGCTTTGTAGCAAAGTTTTTCTTCTTCCGGGCGGATCTTGCCATCTACGCGCATCATAAAAAGCAGGTAATACAAAATCCGCATACGGTCTTCTTCGGCAGCGGGCGGCTTGAGTGCAAACTTTTCGGGGTTTTGGATGATGGCGTCAATGTCTTCTTTTTGCAAACCGAGCTGGCGGGCTATATCTTCCAGAAATTTCTTTTCCACCGGATCGATCCTGTTGTCGATAGTAACCATTTTCATCAGCATGGCAAGAGTTGCCCGGTTGCGATCGTATTCACTTTTGTACTTTTCAAACATAGTTGTTTAGTTAATTTGGCCGTTGCAAAGATATTGGTATATCTGGGTATTTTCCCTTTGAGCGCTGCATTTTTCAGCTTCAAATTTAATATTCTGTATTCTTTTTACAAACTGGACATCAGACTTTAGACACCGGACACCGGAAATCCAGACAAAGTCGGGACACTGGACACCAAACACCAAACTACGAACCTGTCTGACGCCAGGCAGGCTATAAACCATGAACCATACCCCTTCCCTTCTCCAAACCTTTTCCGGAAAATTTTGTCTATACAATGATTTTTCATTCAAAGATTTTAAAACCCCGGTGACAATGAAAACCCTTGGTTTTTTCATTTTAATATTGAGTTCCATGATGTTTGTAAAGACAGATTCTACTATACATGATTTTAAGATTCAGGCCTTGAACAGCGACGAGATGATTGATTTTAAGGCATTTAAAGGTAAAAAAATATTGATCGTCAATGTCGCTTCGCGCTGTGGATATACCCCGCAATACGCCGATTTGGAAAAATTGTACAAAACTTACGAAGACAGGCTGGTCGTTGTAGGGTTTCCGTGCAACCAGTTTTTGTGGCAGGAACCCGGTTCGGAAGAAGACATCGCGGAGTTTTGCTCCACCAGTTATGGCGTCACCTTTCCGATGACGACCAAGATTGATGTCAAAGGCAAAGACCAGCACGAAATTTATCAATGGCTCACCCAAAAAGAATTAAATGGCAAAGCCGATTATTCGGTCAAGTGGAATTTCAATAAATTTTTGCTGGATGAAGATGGACAGATTCTGGAACATTTCGCTTCCAGTGTCAAACCGTTGGATGAGGCTATTTTGAAGTATTTGGAGTAGTGCTTTTAATTAGAAGTATTCCATAAATATCATAAAGTTGAATTTAGCCAGAGGAATCTGCCGTGAATCTTAGGCAATTTTTATTTTCAGTCTTTTACCAAAACCGCCCTCTACAATTTTCTTTAGAGTCATCAGTTCAATATCCGATTTGCTGTTTTCAATTCTTGAAATATAGTGTTTTGTCGTGCCGGCTTTGTTTGCCAACTCTTCCTGGGTCATTCCAAGTTCAATCCTTGTTTGCCGGATCATTAAACCGATCACAATGTTTCGACTTTCATCCAATGCGCTGTTTTCAAAAAGCACCGCAGGGTCTAAATCAAAATATTGAACGATGTCATTACCTGCCTCATCTTTGGAAGATATTGTTATATTCTTCCAGGTCAAGGTTCCATCAACAATCTCGACTTTCTGAAATTCTTCGATCTTTTCAACTAAAGGATAGGCAATGTGTCCTTTTTTTATTTTCCAGTTTTTAAACAATAGTTCAAAATCTATGATCCTTGATTCGCCGTTGTTAAAAAGACATGAAATTTTATACCCATCTATTTCATTGATCTTCAATATTCTATTAACACTTCTCATATTTTATGAATTTGGATTACACTCATTCCATTTTGTCAGTATATATTCCTGATTGTTTTTGGCCCATTGAATGACTTTATTTCTTTTTTTGCCAGGCAAACTTCCGGCATAGGTTTCAAGTGTTTCGATAATGATCAACTCTTCATGTTCGGCATAGATAGCATGAAAATGAGGAGGAATATGATCAAAGAAGTAAATATAAATTTTGATCGAGTCGATTATCTTGATTAACGGCATACTACAGAAGTATTGACTAACACCCAATTTGTATTTTGTTATCGAATTAGGCAACTTTTGAATGCTTTTTTTTAAAAGATGACATCTTGACAAAATTGAGATAAACCTGAAAACTGGCATGCCTTTGCAAAAATAATTACTCAATATGCACCTTTTCCCCGATCGCCGATTCGTAGAAGTGGTGAAGGGTAAATGTTTGTTCAGCGCCGATCTTTTGGCCGGCCTGTGCCACGAAATACAGGATCAGCGCCAATGCTCCAAGTACCGGCAAAGCCCACAAAACCGGAGCTTCCAGCCCGAGCGACAGATTGGAGAGGCCGATGATAATAATAAACAACGACAAAATTCCAATGACGGAATAGCCAAAAGTAAACATCGTCCAAACGGTGGGATTCGGGCCGTAAAGCCCCCGGATGAGCGTTCCTTCTTCGCATGGCTCCAGTGAAAGGCTCAATTGTGGCGACCAGTAATGCCTTTCGGATGCCGGGATTTCTATGACAATATAACCCGGAATAACCCTTCCGGTGCATTCACTTTGTGCTCGTTTGAGTTTCAAACCGATCAATGATTCCAAATTTTCCGGCGTATCGCGGATAATCTGTCTGAATCGCGGGCGTATTCGTAAGCTGGTCATTTTTTAGCAGGAGATGAGTTCAGCCTGCTAATTTAACCTTTTCTGCCATCCATTGTGAAGTTATGTCGATCAATTCCGTGTTGAAATTTTCAGCCATATACTGGTTGTTGAATTTTCCCGAATCCAGCAACGCACGGTAGGCTTTCATTGAAGGTACTTTTACGAAAGCGTGCTCCGTATCCGGCAACAGCAGGAAAGTCCCTTTGCCGGGGTGATAAGCATTGACGATATTGGCGATAGCCTTTGCCGATTCGGGGCTGATGGCCTGTATGTCGTGTTCGCCATAAATGGCTAAAGTATGTACGTCGGCATCTTTCCAGGCTTGGGTCAGAGTAAGGTCCTGAAGCCCTTGCCAAAACGTATAATGCCTGCTAAAAAAATAATTTCCCTTAGAGAAATTCAAGGCACCGTTGTCGAGCAGCGCTTTGAAATCCGGGTTCCGTTGCAGTTCGTCAGGTGATTTTTTCAAAACGAGCAGGTTGTACAAAAAAGGGATCATCGCCCGTGTATTTTCATCGATTTCGAGGTAATCATCCCCCTGCACTTCCGACTGCTCCCGCATGATGTCCACCATGTATTCAAACCAGGATTTCAGAACGGTTCCGTAAACAATAACTCCTTTTGGCTGGTATTCAACAGCCAGTTGAGGAGCCGCCAGGCCGCCGAGAGAATGGCCGAAAAGGAAAATGTTTTTGGTATCGACGAAGTCGTAATTTTCAAGGGATTTATATGCGGAATGGAAAGCCGCTATTTCTTCGGCATAGTTCATTTCCGTACAATTTTTGGTTCCCTGGCTGTCGCCCACTCCGGGTTTTTCTACCCTGAACACTGCAAAGCCATTATCCACCCAGCCATCCACCAGCTTACGCGTTGGGGAATCTTCGTTGTAATACAAATCGATCGATCCGCAATCAAATCCCTGTAAATAAAACACCACCGGAAATTTTTTGCCGGTTTTGGGTTTGAACATGATCGAACGCAACAAACCTCCTTCGTGAGGTACTTGCCCGTAAAAGACTTCAGCATTTTCTGACGATTCTTTAGGTTTTGCGATAACATTGCCCCTGATCCGCTCGGTTTTTCCATTTCGTGTGATCTCCATCTCAATGGCGTCATTTTCACGAAATTGCTGTGTGATATTCAAAACCTCCGGGATGCTGCTGACGCGTTGCCCGTTGATCGCCAGGATCAGATCGCCTTCTTTGAGCGTTAAAGCCGTTGCGGTGGAATTTGGAATAAGCCCGGTGACTACAACGCCGGATGGTTGTGTGATCCCGTAATGATTGGCAAGGGAATCTGTCAACGCAGTGATAAAGGTGCCGAGAGAACCTTTGCGTTTGAGTTCCTGTGCGTCACAGTTCCAGGTAAGCAATAAAAAACAGACAAAAAGCAATGAAACGGGGTGGTAAGGTTTGATCTTCATGACGAATAGTTTTTTTGATTAATTGATTGACTTATTCAAAATGAGAGTTGTTTTCAAAAAAACATTTTCAAAAAGAAATAAAAACTGCTTTGCGGTGTAAAATTTTATATCAAACCGAAAGTGGTTTAGACCAAAAAGGCGGATGAAGGAGAATCGTTGCCGAAGCCGGTTTTAAATTTCGTTTTAAAAAAGGTAACTATTCAGCAATATGATTTTTATACACGAAAAGCAAAATTCTGCATTTTCTTCATCTCAGTGAGGAATAAAAAAAACTCACCCCGACTTTAGTTAGGATGTATTTCGTGAGAGATAATAAAGTCCCGCTGATCCCGCAGAACTTGTAACGCCAACGGCGTTGTCCTACAGATATTTCGGAAGTTTTCACTTGGGTTATCGTTAGAACAACTTTCCGTCAGTAAGCCATAAAATACAATAAAGCGGGAAACAACGTTGCGAAATCACTCCTTCCTGACATTGAGAATAAAACCAACCTTAAAAACATTTTCGATGCTTATGCGGGGATCGTCGCTGAGCAGTTTGCGGATGCGGGAAATAAAAACATCGAAGCTCCTGCCGAGGAAATAGTCGCGTTTGCCATAGATTTTTTCCACTGCTTCTTCGCGTTTGAGGATCTGGTTTTGATTGAGACAAAGCAGGCGTAGCACTTCGGTTTCTTTTTCTGTGATCCTTTGGGGTTTTCCTTTGTACGACAGCTCGCGGCGCATATAGTCAAAATGATAATCGCCGATTAAAAATTCAGTAGGCAGATCGGCAACAGGGGCAGTTTTTTCGAAGTGGCGAAGGATCACCTTGATCCGGCAAAGCAGCACTTCTTCATCAAATGGTTTGGTGATAAAATCCTCCGCACCAAGCGTGAAGCCGCGTATTTTATCCTCTTTCATAGATCTTGCCGTCAGGAAAAGAAATGGGATTTTGCCGTTTTCCTTTCTCAGCCGGTGGGCTAAAGTGAAACCATTGTAATCCGGCAACATAACATCGAGGATGCAAAGGTCGAAAGTTTCTGTTTTGAAAGCCATCAAACCGGAACCGGCATCGCGGCAAAGTTTGACCTGAAAGCCTTCGGATTGCAAAAACTCCATGAGCAGAAAGCCCAGGTTGAGGTCATCTTCTACGATCAATATTTTTTTTTCGTTGTAGTTCATTTGGTCAGGATTTTAATTTGCCGGTAAAAACAGGTCGAAGCGTGAGCCTTTGTTCAATTGGCTGATAACTTTGATGACCCCCTTGTGTTGTTCCACGATCATTTTCACATAAGAAAGGCCGAGGCCGAAACCATTCGAGGTTGATTTTTCCAAAGACTCGCTTCGTTTGTATTGTTTAAAAACAATGGCTTGCTCCTGTTCGCTGATGCCCACGCCATTGTCCTGGAAGCGGATCAAAATGCCTTCGCGGTTGTTTTCGACCATGATGTCCACCACTGCATCATCGCCCGAATACTTCAGGGCATTGTCCAGCAGGTTGCGGAAGGCATTGCCGAGGTGGAATTTATCGCCGATAATATAAGGATCGGAATCATCGAATTGGAGATTAACAGTGGCTTGCTTTTCCCTGATCTGGATGTCCATGTCGTTGATCACCTCGTCGAGCAGATCTCTTACACGAAGCTTTTCTTTTTCCAACTGGTATTGACCGTTTTCCAGTTTTGCGAGGTGGAGTACACGTTCAACCTGATGTTTCAGGCGGTTGCTTTCTTTGTTGACAACTTCGAGGTAGCGGTTGTCTTTCAGTTCATTGTGCTGGCGGGAAAGCATACGGGAAGCCAGGCCGATATTTGTCAGCGGTGTGCGAAATTCATGTGCCATGCTATTGAAAAATTTGCGGTTGATCCGGTCGATCTGCTTTTGTTTTAAAAGGGAATAGTTGGCAAAAACAAAAACGAGCGTGATAAAAACCAGGATCACAATAGAAGTAAGCAGCATGAACTTCATTTTCCCCATGATGTATTTCGATTTTCCGGGAAAGCTGATGCTCAAAAGATGGTCGTTTTCCCGTTCCATCGGGCTTAACGCCGTGCAATATCTCGGATAAGCTCCGGTGGGTAGCCCTGTGCTTTCGAGGATATTGATCTCGTAGTCCATGTTGATGTCGTAAAAAGCAAGCGCTTTCCGCAGGGTGCTGTCTATCGCTTCCATTTCATAATCCATCGGCGTAGATACGCGATAAACGTCGGTAGGGGACCCGACGCCCATACAAGAGGAGTCCATACTGAGGTTGCATGCAATAGAGGTGCCGTTGAGGCTCTCGACGGTAAAACATAAAGCCATACGGACTTTCTGGTCGAACTGCTCTTCGATGAGATGGCGCGAGTCATTCATCCATTTGACCTGAAACACGATAAGCGCGATCAATGCCAGGGTGGAAGCGCCGATCACATAGGTAGTTCTATTGGATTTCATCCTTGCGGGATTTGAGTTTTCTTAAATACCTGCCTGGCTGCCAGGGGCGGGTTCAAAATTTGATACAAATTGAAAATTACTTATGAAAAATAATGAGATTTAACAGCTCATTAACAAGTGAATAACACCTGCAAAACAGCTTTGTTTGGATGGCTGCGGTACTTTTGGGAATGTAATTTTTATCCATCAATTCCGGCTCGCCGGGTTGTATTTTTTAATCTTAAAAATTGTAAAAAATGAAAAAATTGAGTTTAACCGCTTTGCTGTTATTCGGTGTTTTGGCCTTTACAGCCAATCTTCACGCACAAACGACCCCATGCACAAAAGCTGAAAAAAAAGCCTGTGCAAAGATCGCTCAGGCTGATGCCGGCACTTCCTTTTATTCGCTGCTCACCGTAGCTCCTGCCGAGCAAAAAGCTGAAACCACAAACGAAACTCCAACAGCAAAAAAGGCAAATTGCCAGAAGATCTGCACCCCGGCTCAAATGGCCAAAATGAATTGCGACCCGAAAGATTGCCCTCCCGGTTGCATTCCAGCATGTTGTAAGCTGAAAGCTTCGGCTGCCAGTTCAGCGGCTCCCCAATCCGACCAAAAACCCGAAAAACAACTTTGAGTTTTTCGAGGGTCATCGTTCAGAGAACCGGTTCTTGACCGGTTCTTTGGAATGACCTCAATAAGGAGTTTAAAGAACGGCCGTACTCTTCAGCAACGAATAAACCACTAGCTCTTCCTCCTTTTTTTCATACACAAAATCATATTTTTCCAAAAGCCTGATCGATTTGATGTTTTCGGGATGGATGCCGGCTTCGATTTTGTCGAGCTGCATGTCGTTGAAACCATAACTGATCACTGCTTTTACGGCCTCCTGCATGATGCCTTTACCCTGAAAATCGGGGTGCAGCACATAACCGATCTCGGCTTTGTTTTCTTCTATCGAAACATTCCAAAGACAAATGGTTCCGATTATTTTTTGAACGTTTTCGTTCAGCGTGATGCCCCAGAGAATCGACTCGTTTTCGGCGATTCCTTTGTTGATCTTTCGGATAAATTCCCTGGCGTCTCCAGTATTTTTTGCTACGGGAATGTCGATAAATTGTAAAACCCTGCTGTCGGAGCGGAGGATAAAAATTTCATCGTCGTCTGAGGATTTCAGTTGCCTTAGTGTCAGACGTTCGGTGGACAGGATGGGATACGGTGTGAATCGGAGTATTGGTTTCAAAACAAATGATCTTTTTTAAGACTATTCTACTTCACCTTAGTGAAACTGAGTGTTCTAAGTGCCTCGTGGTTTATTTGCCAACAAAGGCAGGTTTATACTTTATTACCACATAGGCACAGAGGTCACTTAGGGACACTCAGTTTTTTTGGGATGTTTAAACATACGCTTAAGTGTTTTTACGAATAAACAACCAGGAAATATTTTTTCATCGTTTTTATTTTTGAGGTGATAAAAGTTACCTTTGCCACAAACCTAAAAATACAAAATTCATGGATACGCTCGATGCATTAAATCAGGTTGCGGAATTTCACAGAACCTTCAAACACCCAATCCTGCCGGAGCCTGCTATCCCTTCCGAGACGCGGTGCCGGTTACGCGTGGAGTTGCTGGCGGAAGAACTGAAAGAATTGCAACAAGCCATCGCGGATAATGATATTGTGGAGATCGCCGATGCTTTGTGTGATATTCAGTACGTTTTATCGGGAGCGGTTCTGGAGTTCGGTTTGGGTAAAAATTTCCGCGAATTGTTTGATGAAGTCCAGCGTTCCAACATGAGCAAAACCTGCAAAACGGTGGAAGAAGCGGAAGCAACTATGGCTTTTTATAAGAAAGAAAAAGGTATCGACAGTTATTACGAAAAATCCGGTGAGGTGTATCTCGTCTATCGCAAATCCGACAATAAAACCCTGAAATCTGTCAAGTATTCGCCTGCGGATCTGAAAAGCATTTTGGACAAACAGGTTATGGGCAAACCCGCGAATTAATCAGGTTCGTAGTCAGGCAGTGGCACATCTTAAGCTGAGAACTGGGGCGGCGCGAGTGGGTTTTTGTCCTGTTTTACAATCAGCGGGTTGCTTTTTGCCTCGCCCAGTCTTCGAAGTCCATACATTTTACTGCTTCAAAATCTAATTCATTGGTGTATCGCTGGATTTTTTCTATTGCCTCCAAAATGTCTTCCAAGAGGAGCTTGTTACTTCTTTTAGACATAAATTAAATCTTGTTCAATTGCATTAAAATACTTGGTCTTTATTCCTTTTTTTGAAACAAGGTCAACTTTTATTTGCAACAGGTCTTCCAATTCATAAGCAAGGTCGATAAACTCAAGGCCTACAGGTTCTGTAAATTCAACCATAATATCCAGATCGCTCAATTCACTTTGATCTCCTCTTGAATATGAGCCAAAAACCGCCAATGCTTTGATGGGATATTTCCTGAGTAAGGCTGTTTTTTGCTTACGCAAACTTGAGTTTCATGTTGTTTTTTTTTAGGCTACGAAGACACGAAGACGCAAAGTGGTTAGTTCCTTTCCTTCGTACCTTTGTGGCAATTATACACGACACCGCATAGACCTGCCCGTGTCGTCAGGCGGGTTTCGGATTATAAAAATTAATTCCCGACGTGTCGGGATCGGTATAACTGTTCACTGAAAATTTCGGGAAAAGAAAAATCCGAAACCTGTCCTTGCCGTCAGGCGGGTTTATCCGTGAACAAGTATAAAATTAATTGAGTGTGCTACAAAAAAGTGGCAAGGTGGTAAAAAAATGGAGTTCAAATTG
>CAZKDA010000017.1:0-40326 GCA_964551455.1 uncultured Saprospiraceae bacterium | reverse complement strand
CCGAGCGAAGCGAAGGTAGGTTTCATTAATTTATTTAGTTTACAAAGTACTTAGTCGCCAATAAATGGCATTGTACGTTTATCCTTTTCTTTTGAATCCTGAAAGCAGGTTGTCGGAAGTGGATAACCTGGTTTTTTCAGATGTCCAGTGCACCACTCCTACTTCGCTCATGGCAATAGGCAGTCCGGGTTTATAAACATATCCGCCTTTCGCTGTTTTTTGTTCCTCTTTATTCACTTGAGTTACAAAGCTCTTTACTTTGAGTTCTTCCAATTTCAGTATCTTTTTTTTCATAACGCAGTTTTTTTTAAAAATGAGAGTTTGGTATTAAATTATAAACTTTCAGCCATTTAACTTTTACACTTTATCTCCAAAAGTCAGTATTCTAATGACTTTCATTTGCTTTATTATGATCAGCGATCAAGTTGTATTTTGGGTTGAAAACTTGTTGTGGTGTTGGAAATATGCTGTTTCAGAATTACAAAAATACAACATTTTAAAATTTAAAACCGGTTTGTTGGCTAAACTTGTTTGCAAACTCTAATACTTTTCGTTCAATATATTCCAAACCAGGTCGATTTCAAAACCCTTCCCAACCGCATAGCTGGCGATTTTGTTTTTAATATGAAAAATGTCAGTTTCTTTTATACTTTTTCGCTTTTTGTCAATTAGTTCAACGAGCGCCAGAACATATTCTTTTTCATCGATTTCAGTCATTGCTTTGCGGATGCAATATTCGGAAATTTTTTTTAGCCGGAGTTGTGAAATGATCCGGGTTTTCCCCCATCGGCGCATCCTGAATTTGCCTCTTGCAAAAGATCGTGCAAATCGTTCTTCATTCAGAAATTTATCCGAGACGAGATGGGCCATAATTTCTTCGAGGTCATCTCCGTAAATTCCAATTTCGATCAGTTTGGTTCTCACTTCCTGATGACACCGATCCTGGTAAGCACAATATTTCTGTAGCTTTATTAAAGCTTCGTCTTTGCTTACATATTTTTTTTGTTTATTTCTCAAAATTTGAAATTATCGAAATACTCCGTATCACTAACGGATCCGGTTCGGTCATTTTTTAAAAATTTTACATGTTAACACGGTAAAATCATCGGGATATTTTTCGTCTCCTTTGAATTCGTATAATTTTTTAAGTAACGCATCATTAAAATCCTGGGCGGATAAAGTACTGCTCGATTTTGCAAATTCGATTAGCAATGCTTCATCAAAATAATTTTCCTGGGCATTTTTAATATCGGTAAGACCATCCGTAAAAGTCAAAATGATCGCTTCGTCGCCAACAGTTTCATATCCCACTTCTACTTCCGGCAACTTTTTGAAAGAGCCGAGTATTGTGCACCCCTTGTCTAGTAAAATTATATCTCCGTTCATTACCATCACAGGCGGGTTGTGTCCTGCATTGACATATTTGAGTTCGTTGGTTTCAGTATCAAATTCAGCCACAAAAAATGTGAGAAACTTATCTCCTTTTGTGAGCCTGAACAAAGACTGATTCAGTTCGATCACAAAATTATCCAGGCCGGTTCGCTTGTTGATCAGGTCGTGAAATTTTGCCTGAAAATTGGCCATGAGCAGAGCTGCGGCAACGCCTTTCCCTGAAATGTCAGCCACACAAAATGCAATTTTTTTATCATCAAAAACTATGAAATCGAAATAGTCGCCCCCTACCCTGAGATGAGGTTCGTAAATACTGGCCAGTTCGTAGCGTTCCGATTTTGGCAGTTCAGAGGGGATGAGCATTTGTTGCATTTGCCTGGCCAGTTCCATTTCGTTTTTCAGTCGCTCCTGTTCCAGTTGTCTTTTAAAAAGTCGCTTGTTTTCTATGGCTACGGCGATGATATTAGTGATCGTTGTAATGAACTGGACTTTGCTGTACATATCATCATTTCTTTCAAAGCCGCCAATGAACGTGTAAGCGATCGGGCTTTTTTTGTGTAATACCGGGATCACAATATCAAATTGCCTGATCAGCGGATGATCTTTGTCTTCATCGATATTTTTTAGTTTTTGGTAATTGGGCAACAAATCGCTGATGTCAATGTCAACTAAAGAATCATCAATTCCTATTGTTGAGGTGCATTTCCAATTTCCATTCACATCCGTAACATATAAAGCCATTTTTTTAACGCCCATTTCCCAACTTAGAAAAGAGTTGTACATTTTGTACAAACCGTCTGCCGACACATTATTATTAATTGCCTGTGTTATATTGAGCAATCTGTTGATTTGTAACTGCTTGAGGTGTAATTCTCTTTCCAACATCCCGAGGCTGGATAGTTCTTTTCTTATGTCTGAAAATTTTGACATCGATGTTTTTTGATACAATTTTTTTAAAAAAAATTATTACTGAAAGATAATTGTAATTTGCCAGAATCCGACCCGAATTTTTATTAAAACTCTTTTTGTCTCTAAGCTTTGCCTGTATTTGTTTTGACATCCAAAGCATCGCGAAAACCATTTCCCACCAGGTTAAAAGCTAAAACCATCAGCATTATTGCAAAGGCTGGGACAATTGCCAGCAGTGGTTTACCTCCGATTGCCAGGCCATAGTTTTCGTTGAGCATATTTCCCCAGGATGGCGTAGGTGGCTGGATGCCAAAACCCAAGTAACTCAGTCCCGCTTCCATCAAAATAGCTGTGGCAAAATTGGCTGCCGCTACAACCATGACCGGACCTAGAATATTTGGCAGAATATGTTTTACAATGATCCGCCAATGACCAAATCCCATACTTTGCGCTGCTTCCACAAATTGAATTTCTTTTAAATACATCACTTGCCCGCGGATTATCCTGGCTACTTCAACCCACATCGTCAAACCAATGGCCAGAAATATCACACCGATTCCTTTCCCGATGGCCAATACGATTGCAAATACCAGCAACAACGATGGAATCGACCAGGCTGTGTTAATGACGAGCATGACCAAATCATCCACTTTACCACCGTAATATCCCGCAACAGCTCCAAAAAAAATTCCGACCGTCATGGAAATTATCACGGCCATTAAACCGACCATTAATGATACGCGGACTCCCAGTATCAATCTGCTCAACATACACCTGCCATATTTATCCGTTCCCAACGGAAATTTTCTCAATTGAATATTTCCATTCATCACTTTATCCTGAAGCTCCCCGACATCTGCTTTGTTGATTTTATTTTCCAAGTCATAATAAACAATCTCATTATTGTTTTGTATTTCGTTTTGCTCAATCCTGGAAACTGGAAAAACCACATCCGCTAAGTTGAAATATCTCACTTTTCCTTTCATTTTCTCACCATTGTACACCTCAACTACTACCGTATCATTTTGAAATTTTAAATCATTAATAGGAACAAGCCGGTATGGATTGGGTATTCCGTTCAGCAGCTTATTGAACAAACCGACCTGTTGCATCGGTTGATTTTTTCGGACGGCGAGAAATTTTATCTTGAAACCAACATTTTTGTTGGCGATTTCTGCGATTTGATCATTTGCATCAGGGGTTGAATCAGGCGCCAGCACATAGCCAAAGATGGCAACAAAGATGGCAATGGCGATAACAAAAATACCAAAAATCGCAGGTTTGTTTTTTAAGAACCTTTTGATCGCCAATTGATTTGGCGACTTCATGGTTCCTGTTTTTCCATTACTTTTTATCGACATCGATCATCCAAAATTGTGATATTGTAAAGGTATAAAAAATAGGTTATTCGGGTCATTTTGCATTTTTTTGTCTAAGTTTACGAACATCCACTTAACCGAAATCGCTGATGATCCAACACGTTTCTAAAATATCTTCCTCAACAGTTATCACAACCTACATCCAGCGTGGCGAAGGCCTTCCGTTGGTTTTTCTTCATGGATTTTGTGAAGACAGCTCCGTTTGGTCGGATTTTCTAACATCATTCAAAACCGAACATATTATTTGTATCGATCTGCCTGGATTTGGAAAATCTGCTTCACAAAAACACTGTTCGATCCGGGAAATGGCGTCGATGGTGAATAGCGTTCTGGAAGATATCGATATTTCTGCGTGTATTTTGCTGGGGCATTCAATGGGGGGTTATGTCGCTTTGGAATTCGCAAAACATCATCCTGAAAAGCTGGCGGGATTATGCCTTTTCCATTCCCAGCCTTATGCAGACTCCGAGACAAAAAAAGAAAATCGCAGAAAAAGCATTGATTTTATAAAGAAAAATGGCGCGGTATATTTTGTAAAACAGTTGATCCCGAAATTATTTGCTCCTCAATTTGGCAGTGAATCTTCGCTCACCATTTCTAAACTTGTTTTTACTGCGTCTCAATTTCAAAGCGAAGGGATCATCAACGGCATACAAGCAATGATCGACCGAAATGATAATCAGGCAGTTTTAAAAAAAATTGATAGTCCCGTTTTATTCATTGTCGGTGAAGAAGATACTGCAATTCCAAATGAAAACAGCCTCAGCCAACTTGTATCTCCGGATATTGCATCCATCCATATTTTAAAAGGTGTCGGGCACATGGGCATGTTCGAAGCGCAACAGCCCTGCACTAATATTGTAAAGGGATTTATATCTTTTGTGAAGAACAGGAACCAGGGCAAATAAAGATCATTTCAACTTTTCATTGTTTCGATGACGATCCGCATCTCTCATTGATTTTTTCTTCATGTTGTTGTGAAACGCCTCAGTCAGGTCGATCCCGGTTTGGTTGGCCAGGCAGATCAAAACAAAGAACACATCTGCCATTTCATCGGCCAGGTTTTGTTTTGCTTCAATTTCATTTTTGTCAGTTTTAAAAGATTGCTCGCCATAAACCCGTGCCATGAGGCGAGCCACTTCGCCCACTTCCTCCATGAGGATTGCCGTGTTTGTCAATTCATTAAAATATCTGACGCCGGTTGTGGTGATCCAGTTGTCCACCTGGCGTTGTGCATCATTTATTGTCATTTAAAATAATTATTCTTTTATTTTGGAATCAATGATTATGGTAACGGGGCCATCATTCAACAAGCTGATTTTCATATCGGCGCCAAATTCTCCGGATTGTACGTTCAGGCCGCTTTGTTTTCTGATCGCATCAATAAAATCATTATACAATGGAATTGCAATTTCAGGTCTGGCTGCTTTGATATATGAAGGCCTGTTGCCTTTCTTTGTGCTGGCATGCAAGGTAAACTGACTGATGACCAAAATTTGACCATGAATATCGGTAACGGAAAGATTCATTACTTTTTGTTCATCATTAAATATTCTGAGGTTACAAATTTTGTTAGTCAGCCAAAGAATATCTTCATTCGTATCTTCATGTTCGATGCCCAGGAATATGAGCAGACCTTTACCAATTATTGATACGATCTGTTGATTTATTGCCACAGAAGCGTCTGTTACTCTTTGTATCACTACTCTCATCTTTCAGTTTTTTCGTGAATGTCAACGGAATTGTATTTTACAGAATCTATTTTATTACTGATGCGATAATAATCAAAAATACCATGTTCTACAATATCCATAATATCCAACACCTGATCCAGTTCAATTTCATCCAGCCATTTTTTCTGTAAAACTTTGTCATTCAACACAACCGGCATTCTGGGCGCTATGCGGGAAATTTCCTTGTTTGCCATTGTTGTGATGATCGAAAAACTTTTGATCGCATAATCCTGATCAAACCATGTGTCCCAAATCCCGGCCATTGCCATGATCCGGTTGTCTTTCAAAAACACTCTGTATGGAATGATCTCATTTTCAACTTTTTTCCATACATAATAACTATCGGCTAAAACCAGGCAACGTTTTTTTCTTATCGGCATTCGAAACGACGGACTGGTAGCAATGCCTTCTTTTCTTGCATTGATCAGTTTGCCATCATTTTTTCCTTCCCTTGCTGAGTAGGCGATGAGTCCCCAGGTGAGATATTGCAGCCGGTGCGGGCTATCATTTGTGATTATATTTGCGTGATGTGTAGGCGCGATATTAAAGCTCGTTCTCAAATTATACATGATTTCAATATCGAATTGTTTTTCAATATCAATATTAGAAGCAACAAATGAAAATCGAGTACACATCTGACCGTATTGTTTTCTGTTTCGCAACAGGTTTTTGCTGTTTTAAAAACAAAACATATAAATTACAAACACATTTATTTTATCAGAACAAATTTATAAAAGCCATTCAAAAAATGTTATCAACAACGATTTTTGTTGCTTTCATAAATTTTTAAATTACAATGGATTACAATCTACTCTTTCCACACTGAATGTGGAAAGTTATGTGAAATTACAGCCATTTTGCCAACATCTATTAAGAACTCAAATTATTCAAATATGAAATAGATCAAAACGATGGTTAAGCTGTTTAATTCACCAGGCGTTTTAGACATCAATTGATGAGTTATTCATTGCTGTTTTAATAATTTTTATCCAATGGATAAATTATCAACCCACTGTTAATAAACGTATAATTTTTTGATAATCTGAAAAGTATGGAGTTAATTCGCTGTTGACAATGCTCTTCAAAATCTTAGGAATGAATTTACAAAACTTTGATAGACTTTTTTATCTACAAACTAACACTCCTGATGATGAGAGTCTTTTTTATAAAATTTATTTTATATTATTAATATTATCAGGTGATTGTAATTTTCTGTTTCCTGGATTGACTTAACCTGATTTGTTTTTGATTTGTAATTATTTTTAAAAATGAATACGCAAATAATGAACGATTCGAATATGTCAGTTCAAGGTACGGATCGCTATAAGGACTATATGGGAATTGCCACTTCGATAAAGATTTGGTTGGTAGCGGGTCTCGTAATGATTTTTTTTCAAATAATACTTGGAGGGATTACCCGGCTTACCGGGTCTGGCTTGTCGATCACGAAATGGGAGATTGTGGTAGGCGTTGTTCCTCCATTAAATCAGGCTCAATGGGAGGTTGCTTTCGATCAGTACAAAATGACTCCGCAGTACAAAATGATCAATCAGGGGATGGCATTACAAGATTTCAAGTTTATTTATTTCTGGGAGTATGTCCATCGATTATGGGGTCGCTTGATGGGCATTATATTTCTTATTCCTTTTTTATTTTTTTGGCAAAAGAAAATGCTTTCTAAATCTTTGCTAAAAGATTTGACAATTGTATTTATTTTGGCTGCACTGGTTGCTTCATTTGGCTGGATCATGGTGGCGAGTGGGTTGATTGATAAACCTTGGGTAAATGCGTATAAATTAACCTTGCATTTGTCTTTTGCTGTTTTGTGTTTTGCTTATCTTTTATGGACAACCTTTAAGGTGATTTTTCCCGGAGAAAAAGTTTTCCACAGTGCCTTGTTGAAAAGGTCTGGTATGGTCTTAACTTTTATGATTTTTTTTCAAATTATTTTGGGTGGCGTTATGGCTGGAATCAAGGCAGGTCCATTTTATCCTACCTGGCCTGACATGAACCAGGAGATCATTCCTTCGGTTCTATTTGATCCTTCGGTTTGGAATGTTGATAATTTTGTGAATTACGAACGATCCTCTTTTCTACCTGCTTTTATACAATCTCTTCACAGGGGGGTTGCTTACATATTGATTATCTTTAGTTTAGGTTATTTTTATTATGCTTTTTATCTTGAGAAAAAAAGGCTTTTCAGAATAGCGCTTTACCTGTTGATAAGTTTGTTATTAATGCAAGTTTTATTGGGAATATTAACTGTTATCAACAGCCTTGGAAGTCCGCCTTTGGTGTTGGGCGTGGCACATCAAGCCGTTGCAATTTTGTTGTTGGGTAGTGCTCTCTTTCTCAATTTTCAGGTTGACAAAAAGCATATTTAATTTATGTTGATAACTATGTTAATAATTAAATAATTTGTGTCGGAATGCATTCAAATTATTTTTTATACTTTTTGAATGACAATACTTCCCTTTAATATTATAAATTGCAGTATTAGAGAAAAATTCTAATTTTACTCATTCAAATTTTACAGAGCATCATCAATTTTTTTCATGGAGTATTTAATTAAAAAAGAAGGAAAATTTAAATACATCGAAAGTGAGTCTAATGGCGAAGTATTATTATTGCTACATGGTCTATTTGGAGCCTTGAGTAATTTTGAAGGCATCTTCAGCCATTTTAGTAAAGATTATAAAGTTGTTGTGCCTATATTACCAATTTTTGATTTGCCAATCAGAAAAGTTTCAGTTTCCGGTTTAGTTGATTATGTAACCGATTTTATAAAGTATAAAAAATATAAGAAAGTTCATGTTTTAGGAAATTCACTGGGAGGTCATGTGGCGCTTTTATTTGCGTTATCAAATCCGGAAAAAATAAATTCAATAATTTTAACAGGTAGTTCAGGTTTATTTGAAAATTCTTTGGGTTCTTCATTTCCAAAGCGTGGAGATTATGAATTTATAAAGAAAAAAACAGAAGCTACTTTTTATAATCCGAATGTTGCTACAACTGAATTGGTGGATGAAGTTTACGACATTGTAAATGACAGAAATAAAGCGATACGGGTTGTGGCTACTGCAAAATCTGCTGTCAGACATAACCTTAGTGAGAAACTTCAATTTATCAAGGCTCCAACATTATTAATTTGGGGCAGACAGGATAATGTAACTCCAGCATTTGTTGGTGAAAAATTTAAAGAGTTGATCAGTGATGCAGAATTGATTTTCGTTGATAAATGTGGTCATGCGCCAATGATGGAACAACCAGGTGAATTCAATAGAATTTTAGAACACTTTTTAACTTCCTTAGAATCCAAAAAATCAGGTACAGTTTAGTTTTATTTTATTCGCAATCAATTGATAATCAATATTTAATACAATTTATTTACTTCCCCTTAACAGCAAGTTAAGTTTCCTTTCATTTTTAATGATCCTTATTCATTGGTTTTGTGTTTTTATATTTCGCGCACGTTAATCTTTTCATTTTGTTAATTCTGTGATTTTTATTCCTTTGGTTGTTTCACGTGAAACAACCAAAGGAATAAAAAATTTATTCAATTGAATTTTTCAAAGAAACAGTAAATCGTTTTCAAAGGACTTGAAATAAGTTCCACGTGAAACCTTAGACTAAAAAATAAATGCGCCTGAATTACTAACGGAGGAAATAAATAACTCAGAAGGAGTGCCAGTCATTCGATCAAGTTCAATTTTAAGGAGTTGGCCAGCATTTTCGGCAGTGATACTATTTTGACAAATCGTAAAAATAGAAGAACCAGAAACCAGGCAACCCCAAGCACCATTTTTATGAGCAATATCGTTCAAACGACTTAGATCAAAAGGAGAGGAAGGATCGGGGAAGTATAAAAGGCCAGTAATGGATTTTTGAATTAATTCGAAATTAGAATTGTAGAGGCCGACAATTAGGCTGCCAAGATTTTTAGCAAAACTAATTTCAAATTGAGATCGGTTTAGAGTAGGAGTGATTGGATTATTTGAAATTTTATAATGGCTAATATTACGGATAAAATTATTAAAAATAGCAGAAATAAAAAGGCCATTGGGAGATGGAAGCCTGCAATAATCCAGAGGAGAGTGTTCCCGAATCAGATGAATTCCACCAATCAATGAAGAAAGAATCTTGCAGGAAGGATCAAAATCTAAAAAGCTTTGAGCGCCGGAAATCACAAAAGGAATTAATTCATTTTTATCTAAAGGTCTGTGGAACAACTCATTTATTGCCAAAGCTGTAGCCACGGCGCAACAAATATGAATCGAGGAATCATCTAATGAAGAGTGGATTTGAATTTCAAGTTCAATTCCGGTGGTGGAAAGGGTTTCATTTAAAAATTCAAATAGTTCTGATGCGCAAATTACAGCGGGATTGTTTTGAGGATTAAAAGAAAACTCAAGGTAAGAGCCGCTGAATTTTGAGATTCTTAATCCGGGAGTATCGCAGAATCTTCCAATGATTGTGACTCCGGGTTGATCAAGACAAAAACTGATAATTTCACTATTAAAAAGAGAAATTGACACAGAAGCAGGTGCAAATACCTTAAAGCCACTTTTCATAAAAATAAACTGGAAAGGAGTGAAGAAAAGACTCTATTATTAAAACAAAAAAAAGAAAACAACAACAAGTTTAAATTAATCTGAATTTTTCAGCAGATCATTTAAAATGGAAAGATAATCATTTTCATGATCAGTCATAATTTCTTTTTCCTGCGAAGTTTTATCATTGAACCCAAGCAAATGTAAAATACCATGCGCCATGACCCGGTGCAGTTCATTTTCGAAAGTGACCTTATATTTCGTTGCATTTTCTTCCACTCGATCAATGCTGATAAAAATATCGCCTTCAATTAAATGTTCATCATAAGAAAAGGTGATCACATCTGTGTAGGTATGATGGTTGAGATATTTGGCATTCAATTCAAATAAATATTCATCACTACAGAAAATAAAATTGATGGCCCCCATTTTTCTATTTTTTGATTGGATAATGGATTTTATCCAGGAGGAAAGAATAGTGCTGTGTGGAAGCTGGAAATTTATTTCTTCAAAATGAAATGTGATGTCATTATCAGGAAAGGAGGGAATTTCCAAAAGAGGATCCATGAACTATAGGCTATATTTTAAAGCAAATTTCAACGGTACTTCCATTATCGTAGAAAACTACATCATCTGAAAGCTGACGCATCAGAAATACTCCACGTCCGCCAATTTTTAATAAATTTTCAGGAGATGTAGGATCAGGAAGATTATCAAAATCAAATCCACAACCTTCGTCGGAAATTATAAATGCAAGTTTATTTTTATCCTTTTTGAGTCTGACTAGCACTTGCTTGTTGCAATCCCGGGCATTTCCGTGTATGATGGCATTGGTAACAGCCTCGGTAAGACTAATTAAAATATTGCAGGAAACATCAGAGCTGATTCCATATTTGTGAACCAAATGATCAACAAAGGATTCGATTCGAGCAACATTTTTAGGATCGGAGGCTAATTTGAGCATATTGCTTTTTAAAAATTTTACATTATTGAGCTATAAAAATTCAATAAAAAGCCAGGAATTGAAATTTCAACATACTCTAAATACGTAAATTTTAAAAAATTTGTTCAAACAAAAAAACCTTTAAATGATTATTAGTCCTGACCTTTTAAAGATTTGAAATATTCTTCAACAAGGTATTTATAAAAAGGTTTTAAAGTTGGTGAAACGGTTTTATACATTTCAATTTCAGCCTCTCTTTTTTTAATGTATTCCTCCAAAGAAGGTGGCATTTTGCGTTCTTTTAGAGATGCAACTTCAGCCTTTCGTTTTTGGTCGTATTCTCTTTCCCGTTCCGATTTTTCGGCTTCGAGAAGTCTAGTGAGTATTTCTTTCTGCCTTTGGAGTGTTTCATTTGATAGTTTTTTGTTTACAAGATCAATTTCAACCTTATTCATTTGGTCGATAATATCTTGTAATTCTTTATCTCCCTGGCCTTGTTGTTGTTTTTCCTTTGCCAGTTCGCGCAATGCTTTTCTGAGTGCCGCTTGTTTGGCAGCCATCTGGGCAAATTCTTTACTGGAACCAGGCTGGCCATTTTTTAAACCTTCTTTCAGTTGCTGGAGCTGTTGGTTTAAATCCTGCTGGCCCTGGCCAATTTGATCCATTGGTTTTCTGCCCTGCTGGCCTTTTCCTCCGGGCTTATTGCACATTTGTGATCCAGCCATCATTCCGGACATTTGCTGTTGCATTTGTTCCATGACCTCATTTAACATTAGTGCCAGATCATTGACATTTTTCATCGTGACTTGCTGATGCTTTGCTGCAAAAGGAATTTTGCGTTCTTCGAGTTGGGAGATACCATCACGAAGGTTGCTCTTAATTTCCGATACTTTTTCTGTGATAAATGATTCAATTTGAAATACTCTTTTGCTCAACGCTTGGAGGCTGTCCTCGATTAATCCAAAATCATCTTTCAGCTTGTATTGATTTTGAACTAATCCGGTATAATGAGGAGTGTTGATCTCACTCGTGGTGAAAGCATTCATGAGTTCTTCCTGGTCGAATGATAAACCGATCAGATTTTCAAGGAGTTGTCTGAGAGCTTCCATGTCTTCCTCCATCTGCTCCATTTGGCCGGATTGCATTTGCATGGCCATTGCCTGAGCCATTTCTTTCATTTTCTGAGCAGCTTGTTTCTGAGATTTTGAGGCATTTTTATTTTGCTTTTGTTGAAGCTGTTCTTTACTGTCGTCGAGATCCTGTTGGATGTCTTCCATTTTTTCTTCCGGATTTCCGAGATCGTTTGGTCGTTCCAGTTCTTCGTTCTTTTTCTGTAGTTTATCCATTTTCTCTTCGAGCTTATCAAATTTTTCGTTGATGTCTTCTTGCTTTTTTTCTAACTCTTCTTGCTTTTCTTTATCAACACCTTGTTCATCGCTTTCGGCATTTTTTTCGGTTTCTTCACTAAGTTGTTCTTGTTCTTTTGCCAGTTCTTCCAATTGATTGATTTGCTTTTGGAGTTCGTTTTCGACTTCAAGTTGTTTGAGTAACTCCAGCATGCGATCAAGCTCTAATTCGAGTTCTTCATCGCCGAATTGCATTTCTTCGAGCATATCCAATGCTCCATCCTTTTCAAGTTCCTGAAGCAGGTCTTCGATTTGCTTGATCAAATCTTTCATTTCATCGCTCATCAATTCTTCGAATAGTTTTTGTACTTGTTCCTGTTTTTCGAGTAACTCTTCATTGGGTTGACTGAATTCGCCTTGATTATTGATATTTTCTTCAAAATTCTTTTTGGCTTCTTCAATTTTTTGTTCCAACTCTTTTTGGCGTTCCAACAATTCCTCAAGATCTTTCCGGGTTTGCCAATCTAATTCTTTTTCCTGTAATAGTTTTTCACGCAGTTTTTTCAATTCATTCTGAATATCTTTCGTCTCTTTCAATGATTCTTGTAAATTCTTTTGAATTTCTTCGTTGTTTTTAGATTCCATCTCCTCGTATTCCTCAGCAGTCGGTTTTTTAAATGTGGCAATATTGGTTCTGGAAGATTTATTTCCGTTTACAGCGTCATTGTCATATACTTCAAAGAAGTAAGTAACCTGATCACCCGGTTGTAACTCCAGTGTAGATATATCCCAAATATGATCGTACTGGATTTGTTTACCATCAGGTTTATTGAGTTTCAAAGTATTTAACTCGCTCTGCGAACCATTGGATTTTACAATTTGGTAATTAAAGGACAAGCTCAATAAACCATAATCATCAGCGGCATCGCCAACGAAATAGAGCAAATTGTTTTCAACAGAATCTATAAATTGTTCTACACTGATAGTAGGAAAAAGATCGGGGATAACATTAATAGAATATGCTACTGAGTCGGCTTTTGGTAAATTTTTATTTGAAACAATAATTTTATATGTTTCATCTTTCAATGCTTGTTTTTTGTGTGTAAACAGTTCATTATCAAACCTTTCTGCCGAAACGATATTTTCAGAACCATTAAACCGGATTGAAATATCATCGGTATTTTGCGCATTAAAAACCCAATCAATTTTTGTCCCGACCGGTATCACCAAGTCTCCGATATTTGCAATAGAATGATCCTTTCTTTGTGTATAAGCCGGAAAATCCAACTTAACTTCAAATCCAAGTATATTCGGCTTTTTCAAAACATCAAGCGTAAACTTTTCAGATTTCACATCGCTGGCAAATAACTGAAAATCAGTATTTTTTTGAACATTACTGAATTTGTAAGAAAATTGGTTTGAATGATCTTTTGTCAATCGGTAATGATAATTATCAATATTTATGAAAACTTCATTAGGCAACAAATCTCCCTTTACGGCTACCTTGAGTAAATAGTCGGAAAATTGTACGACAGATAGGTTTTCTTTTTCAATTACAAAATGAAATGGAGCTTCGCGTTCATAAACGACATTATTGTTTATCAGTCGTGTTGTGCTTTCTTTGATCATGCTCGGAGCAGCAAAAAGCAAAACCAATAAAAGCAGCAGAGGAGGCAAGGCAAAACGGAGATATTTTTTGTTTTGACCTAGATTGATCGCAGACCGGAATGGAATCGGTTTGATCTCCTCGGTTTTCTGATTGATACTAGCCAGCAACAAGGCTGTTTGGGAATTGGATTCCGCTTGTTTTTTCAATTGTAAAATATTCAGTAATTTATCTTTTACATCGGTGAAGTGTTGTCCGATGATATGGGCAGCCTGCTCATGGGAAATGATTTTTCCAAGATTAAAATAATGGAGCATGGGCGTTAGAACCCAAAATATAAAAGCTAAACTACTGGAAGCAAAAAATGTATAAAACAAAAATTTTCGAATAGATGTATCAAAATAGAAGTAGTATTCCAAAACATTCAGCACAATAAACAAAGCAAGGATCAAAGCAACACTATAAAGTGAACCCCTGATAAGCTGGTTGATATAATATTTGCGCGTAAACCTGTCGAGTTTTTCAATAAGTAATTGATAATTGTCTTTCACTGCCATTGTCTTTCAACTTTAATTTTTAGAAAACACTTTTATTACACAAGCAAAACCAGTACTTTTTTAAAAAGATCGTAAAAAAGCAACTTTTAACTTACTACAAGAATATGATTATACGTGCCGGACTTTACGGAGTTGCTTTAAGAGATTGATAATTATGGAGTTGTGTGTTGGTAAAAGCATCTGTAAATTAGTCTATCCGGGTTTCAAAATCAATAGCCAGGCTGCACTTTAATCTTTTTCACATCTGAACAGAAAACGCAAAAATTATTCTTTGATTTTGTACAAAGGGAACTCGAAAATTTTAAAACTGAAAATAAATTGATTTCAATTGATCATTTGTTTCGCGTTCTTTGATCTCTTCGATCATTTCAGTGATCAATCGGGCATTTTCTTCCAGTTCCGATTTTTTTTGCTCGTTGCTTTCCAACTCGGCCTTTTCCGAAAAAACATTTCTCATATCGTTCATCGCCTTTGTAGCTGCAAAACGTTGCCAGGGTGATTTTGATTTATCGATCCCAACGGATTTCAATTTTTTCATGGATTGATTGATCGTAGCATGATCGGTTTGCTCAACAAGGAGAAAATAGTTTTCAAAAAATGAAATGGCGGCATAACCATCCATTTTGTTCCAGGTATTTTCAAAAAATGAAATTTTTTGCAGATCGCCGCTTTCGGCGTAGATTTCACCAATGGCAGCGAGAATAGCAGGCTGGTCTTCCTTTTCCAGTTTGTTTGCATAATTTTTAGCTTCGTCCGGATCGATCGCATACAGCGCCTTCAATGCCGAGGATATCACAGGATAAGCTTGCTCGGAATCCATAGCCTGTTTGACAAAAGGCACCAACTGTTTGTCGCCATGCTTACCAATTAAACTAAAAGCCCTGGCACGAACATGAGAATGTTTATCGCTTTGAGCGAATTTGACAACCGTATCGAACAATTCATCATCCTTTGCAGGATCTACAACAGAAAGCGCCCAGGACCTCAACGACCAGTGAGGATCATTCAAGGCTGCTTTGAAAACTTTATTCGCAGCATCTCCGGGACGTCTTTGCAAGGCATTGAGCGCTTCGAACCTGTCCAGGAAATTTTTTGCATTGTGAAATTGAAAAATAAATTCTTCTTCAGACTTATTATCGTTTTTTAAAGCTAGCAACACTTTATCTGCATCGACATTGACGAGCAATGGCTTTTCAGCAATTTCAAAAGAAAACACCTGTTTCCGCTGATCCATAAAGACATTGTGCCGGACATATTCGCCCGTGACGTGGTAAATGTCGATAGCAAAAGGTAGTTGAAAAATCGGCGGATAATCTTCCGGATTGTGTGTTTGTTCGACAATCACAAAAAGTTTTGAGGCTTCCGCATCATATTCATAATTGATATCAAGAGAGGGATGACCTGAACTGAAATACCATTGATTAAAAAACCAGTTCAGGTCTTCGCCGGTCACTGCTTCAAAAGCAAGGCGAAGGTCATGGGCTTCAACCGCAGTGTGTGCATGCAGTGTAAGAAATTTGTTCAGGCTGGTAAAAAACGCTTCATCACCGACATATTTACGAAGCATGTGCAATACCAACCCACCTTTATTATAACTATGGGCATCGAACATATCTTCTTTGTCATCATAACTAAAATCAATCAGATCGTGGGCGCCACTTTGGTTTACGGATGCAAAATAACCCTGCATTTCGGAAAGCCTGTGATTTTCAGCTTCGTCGTGGCCATATTTATGGTCAAACCAGAGATACTCGGCATAATTGGCAAAGCCTTCATTCATTGTTAGATTTGACCAGCTTTCACAAGTGACGTAATCGCCAAACCAATGGTGGAATAATTCATGTGCAACGATGGCGTCATTGTGGTTGTCGATCAGCTCGCGATCAGTTTTTTGAACAAATTCGCCAAATATGACCGCAGTTGTATTTTCCATAGCACCAGACACGTAATCGCGGACAATGACCTGTGAATATTTATCCCAGGGATATTTCATATCCACCAGCTCGGAAAAAAAAGTGAGCATTTCAGGAGTGTGGGCAAAGATTTCCTTTGCAAAATCGGCATATTCAGGTTCGACGTAATAATTGACGGGAATGCCGTTCCAGTCGTCATCATTTACAATAGCAAATTCGCCCACGGCTACCATAAATAAATATGGAGTATGCGGCTGGTTCATTTTCCAATAATCGGTTCGCGTTCCATCGGCATTCTCAGTTGATGAAACCAATATTCCATTGGACAGGGTTTTGTATTTTTTGTCCACGGTCAGGTACATTTCCTGGGTACATCTTTCATTGGGTTTATCGATCGTTGGAAACCACCGGGAGTTGTTTTCGGTTTCGCCCTGTGTCCAGATCTGCATAGGTTTTGCCGGATCGCTTCCATCGTGGTTGATGAAAAAAAGCCCTTGATCGGAGGTTATGGCAGCGCTACCCCCTTCAGGGCCTTCTGCCGGCTTTGCGGTATAATCAATGAATATTTTGTATTCCTGATCTGAAGGGAATGTTTTTCCAAGATCGATGTTCAAGGTCTGTCCGTCGTATTCATATTTCAAAGGTTTGCTATCGCCCTCAAAAGTGATACTGTGAATATCAAAACCCTGGGCATGAAGTTCCAACGAATTGACCGGATAGAAATAAGGTTTCAGACTGAGCACTGCTTTTCCCAACACATGCTGCTTTTCCCAATCAAACCGGATATCGAGTTTTGTGTGGATCAGATCATTTTTTAAAGTATAACTTGGGCGGTAAACGGGAAGTGTATAAACCCTTTCTTCAATCTCCTCAAATTCCTTTGGCCGTTCGGCGGAAACAACCATTGTATCGAGTTGCCTTTCTTCAAATTCTTCCGGCATGCTCGCAATTGTTTTTTTTGTCGAATTGCAACCAAAGGAAAATATAATCAACAGGATTGCCAAAGTGGAATAGCTAAATTTCATAACAGGATAATTGTAGTTTAATTGAAATAATTTGTAAAAATAGAAATATAGTTTATCAAATTTCTTGTATCGCTATCAACGCACAATTATAATCGACAAAGTATTAAAAGGGTTTTGAGCAATTGATGATCTGGGCAAGGTCTAAGTTTCATCAGTTTGTTCAATTTGGTCGTAAAGGCAACGAATTATTTTTTAAAGCCATGATGATTAAATGCCAGTGTTTTCTACCTTGTTTTTACATTTTGAATATGGAAAACTACATCCGGATTTTTATTAACAACCTTAAACATAATATGAAATGAAAAGAGTCACTGGTCTTGGAGGCATTTTTTTCAAATGCAAAGACCCTCAAACCCTGAAATCATGGTATGAAAAACATCTTGGTTTCAAAACCGATCAATACGGCGGAACTTTCGAATGGCGGCAGGCTGCCGATCCCAAAAAAAGCGGATACACAGCCTGGAGCCCCATGCAGGAAAACACCGATTATTTTGACCCCTCTGAAAAACAATTCATGATAAACTACCGGGTTGAAAATCTCGAGCATTTACTGGTTGTACTCGAAAAAGAAGGCGTCCACGTAATTGGAAAAATCGAAACCTACGAATACGGAAAATTTGCTCATATCCTCGATCCGGAAGGCAATAAGATCGAGCTATGGGAACCGATAGACGAAAGTTTTGACAACTATTATAAAGGAAATACGATGCACTGACGATCTACCCTGAAACCCCGTATTCCCGCAATGCGTCGTTGAGCGAAACTTTTTTATCAGTGCTTTCCTTGCGTTTTCCGATGATCAGGGCACAGGCAACCTGGTATTCTCCGGCTGAAAATTGCTTGGTATAACTGCCCGGTATCACCACAGATCGTGCAGGAATTCTACCTTTGTGAGTTATAGGTTCGCTGCCGGTGACGTCAATGATCCGGGTCGATTGTGTCAAAACCACATTTGCGCCAAGCACACTCTCTTTTTCAACTCTCACTCCTTCCACAACGATACAGCGGCTCCCGATAAAACAATTATCCTCGATGATGGTCGGCGAAGCTTGCAGGGGTTCCAAAACGCCGCCGATCCCAACGCCGCCGCTCAGGTGTACGTTGCGCCCGATCTGGGCGCATGAACCGACCGTTGCCCAGGTATCGATCATGGTGCCGCTGCCTACCCATGCGCCAATATTTACATAGCCGGGCATCATGATGACTCCTTTTTCCAGAAAGGAACCATGGCGGGCAATGGCATGTGGCACAACCCGAACTCCAAGCGATTCATAATTTTTTTTAAGTGGAATTTTGTCGTGAAATTCAAAAGGGCCGATTTCGATCGTTTTCATTCTTTGGATCGGAAAGTACAGGACGACGGCTTTTTTAATCCATTGATGAACCAGCCAGCTTCCGTCATCAGCGGGTTCTGCAACCCTTAAAGTGCCTTGATCCAAATGATCGATTACTTTCCGGATGCTTTTTATTATCGACTTATTTGAAAGTAATGTCCGGTCTTCCCAGGCTTCTTCAATAATTGAACGCAGCTTTTCCATAGTACGGCTTTTAAATTGTCAAAGTCAAAATATGGTGTTTTAGAATTTGTTTTCCAGCCACTTTTTGAAAACTTCGTCCACCATCGGACTATTCCACCAGTCTTCAATATTTTCAATGGCCATGATCTTTTCAAAAAGCTGATCCTGATCACGGCCTTCTTTTAGCGCCCGGTTGTATGAAACATGGCTAAAAGTGACCATCGAATAAAGTGGAAGAAACTGATCGGGATATTTTTGGCTGAGATGTTTTTCGATCTTTTTGCGTAGCAGGAACTTTGGATCGCCCACCAGATCCCGCATTTCGATAAAGTTGCGAAAAGCCAACTCCGCGATTGCATTTGTATCGGAAACCCTGGTTGCATTGAATTCGTCAATTATCGTAGGCCAATGGCCCTGGTGTATTTCGATCAGGTCATCCAGGATCGTACAATCTTCAAATCCCGAATTCATCCCTTGTCCGTAAAATGGAACAATGGCATGTGCCGCATCTCCGAGCAGTAAAAATCGGTGGTTATATTGCCAGGGGAAACAGGAAATTGTCACCAGGGTTCCGGTCGGGTTTTTATTAAAATCCTCCACCAAATCCGGGATCAACGGTATCGTATCCGGGAAATGCTTTTTGAAAAAATCAGTGATCTGGCTATTCGTTTTCAGGTTTTCAAAAGATTCTTCCCCTTCAAAAGGTAGAAATAACGTACAAGTAAAACTGCCATCGAGATTGGGCAGTGCGATGAGCATGAATTGCCCTCTAGGCCAGATGTGCAAAGCGTTTTTTTCGATCAGGTGATTTCCATTTGGCGCAGGTGGAATGCGCAATTCTTTGTAGCCATGTTCGAGATATTGTTGTGAATAATTGAACCGCGCTGTTTTCTGAAAACCGGCACGAACCGCAGAAAAAGCGCCATCTACGCCGAAGACCAGATCCGATTGTAGTTTTTTCTTTTGGCCTTCAAAATCCTGAAAAGTAACCGTGTTTTTCTTTAAATCAACACCTGTGCATTTTTGATAAAAGTGAAAATTTACATTATCAAAACTATCCGCAATATTTATCAGCTCAATATTTAAACCACCGCGGGACACCGAATAAATGGCTTCGTCTTCGACTCCGTAGGGCTGAAATGCCAACTCCCCATCAACGCTGTGGATCATCCGGCCTGACATGGGGATGGCAACCGAACGGATGTTTTCCAATATCCCGGCCTTTTCAATAGCCCTCCAGCCGCGATCGCTCATTGCAAGATTGATCGAACGACCACCGACAAAATCAACGCTCCGCATATCTCCCCTGCTTTCGTAAACATCAACCTCGTAACCGCGCTTTGCCAGAAGAATCGCCCAGAGCGAACCAACCAACCCGGCGCCGGCAATAATTACTTTTTCTTTCATAAAAATAAAGTTATGATAGGTAAGGCAATAAACTGTGTCCCCAGACCAACTATGAACCCGCCCAGCAGATCATGGATTTTATGTGCATCGAGCAGCAATCGGGAAGTACCGACGATACCGGAAAGGATGATTGCAAGGAGCAAAAGTGAATACGTTTTTAATTCAAAAGCATAAATTCCAAGATAAATGGTAAATGTAGGATAACTGTAAAAAGATACTGTGAGGAAAAGCATTCCAACCAAACCGCCCATCCCGACGGCGTGCATACTTATTTTTGAAAATAAATTGATGAAAAATGCGACAAACAAGCCTATCGTGGCTCCCAAAACAAAAATGGTATAAGGCTGAGGAATGCTCGGATTATTGAGGACATTTCTGAAAATCCAAAGGTATAAGGCTCCTGTGATAATGTACGGAGCAATCCGTTCATGACGATCTTTCATATCGAATGATGAGATCAATCCTAGAAATTTCATCATCGTGATGGCAACGAAAGGGATAAAAAAAGTCGATAAAAATATCAACAGGACAAGCGGCTTGCTCGCGTTTAAGTTGTTTACTCCAAAAAGATAAGGGTTGACCAGCAGCAGAAGGATCAGCATATAGGTCAAAACCAATAATGGATGAAATATGATAGAAAAAAAATAAGCCAGGTAACGCAGCATTATGGTATGGATAAAGATTAAGTTTCTTTAATCTGCGCGGCAATTTATGGAAAAAAATCGTAGGCAAGGAAAATAACTTGCTAAAATTCAAGCGGAGCAATGCTCGTTTTCAAATCGAAAAGGCATCAGTTTTTTTCGTCTTTCAAACCTATTGACGGGTCTTTGTAAATTTTGATAATCTCAAATTCAACCCGGCGGTTTTGTTTTCTCAATTCGTCAGTTGAATTGTCGTTAACCGGCTTGGTGGCTCCATAACCCACGGTTTCGATGCGGAGCGGAGCAATTCTCATTTTATACACCAGGTAATCTTTGATGGCTTTTGCGCGATCTTCCGACAATTTTAACAATAAGTCAGCATCCCCTTGATTGTCGGTGTGTCCTTCGATCCGGATAGAAATATTCTGGTTTTCTTTGAGGTAGTTAGCCAGGATATTGAGAGTAGGGTACGATGTTGATAAAACAACCGGAGTTGATTGTTTAAAATAGATCGGGTCGAGTTCGATCTTTGAGCCAACCTCAAGCGGAGACAGGTAAAGGTCAATCTCGAATTCTTTAAAATAGATGTAGGATTTTTTGAACTTGACCATTTCTTCAATTCCCGAATATCCGGGCTTTTCAGCTTTTAGAGCAAAAGCTTCGCCTTTGGGCACCACGAATCGGAAAGTCCCGTCGTCCGATACATAAACATTCCGATAGTCCTGGCCGGCTGGTCCGGAAAGCACATTTCCGCTGATAGGCTTATTGGTATTTGCATTGTAAATCCGGCCTTTTACCACAACGCTCGAAGGATTGGGCGGGGCGATCTTTACCCTGAAAATATCACTGGAACCGTCCCTTTTTGAGCTGAAATACAGATAACCTGTGGTGGAATTGAAAAAAGGCTGGCTATCGTCAAAAGTAGAATTGATCGGCTGGATGAACCGGCGGGGGCGGCTCCATTTTGTCCAATCATCATCCAGGCAGTCGATTATGAAAAGGTCCATGCCTCCGTGCGATCCCTCGCGATTGGAAGCAAAAAAGATCGTTTTGTTGTCGTCGGAAATAAATGGTGTAACCTCCCGGCTTGCAGAATTTACCTGCGGTCCGAGATTTTTAGGTGTTGACCAGGTTTTAGTATCTTTTTTAAAAGAAATATACAGATCAGTCATCCCATAACTGTCTTCTCTTTCCATGGCGAGGATCATGATACTTCCGTCGCTGCTGATCGTCATGCTGACATCGGGGTTGGTGTTGTGGTAGTTTTCGATGTCAATGGGTTCCGGAAAAGACCAGGTTCCGTCGGCGTATTGCCGGACGATCGAGAAACCTTTTTTCATTCCGCCTTCTTTTTCAAACTGATTGATCACGACCAATTCATTGTTCGAAGGAGTGATGGCACAAACGCTATTGGGTAAGGCATTATTTAAGGGATATGCAGGGTGAATAACTTTGTCGAATTCACTGATAACTGATTCGGCGATCCAAATATCCTGGTTGAAAACTGAGCTTTCCGGGTTGTGAACAATTTTATCGGCTATTCGTGTGTAAATATTTTGCAGGTATGATGAGTAATTCGGGGTTTCAAGCGTCTGAGACAAGTCTTCTCCATTTTCCACCAATGTCCTGTCGAATATGGGATAACCCACTCTTGTAAAAAAAAGGGTTTTACCCTCAACATCCACTACAGGAGATATTTCGTCGTAAGCGCTGTTAACCCTGCTGTTCAATTTTTCAATTACAAACTCCTGTGCTGTCAAGAGCAGGGGAAAAACAATAAAAAAAATAAGGCAAAAATGCACTCGCCCTTTCATAGGCAATAAGTTTTGTTAAAACAGAATATATAAAAACGGTATGTGAAAAATGAAATTATTATAAAAATTTCTATACAAAGATAATTTAAAGGTACGATAGCTTGTAACAAGAAGTTCAAAAAAATGTGACTGACGATAGAAAATAAAGTTAGGTATTCATTCCCTAAATAAACAAATCGGTAAAGTTAAAATTTTTCCCGTCGAAAAGCCCTTTGTCACTGAGCTTGAGTTGCGGGATAACAAGGAGCGCCATAAAGGACAGGGTCATAAAGGGTGCAGTGAGGGCGCTGCCCAATTGATCTTTGACAAAGGTATCAATTTTGGAATAATTTTCAGCGGTTTTGAAACCATCTTCATTCGTCATGATCCCTGCTACCGGAAGCGGCAAAACCATTTCATTATCAGTTGAAACCGCCGAAATCCCACCTTTGTTTTTGATGACCAGATTCACAGCTCTGCATAAGGAATCATCATCAACTCCGACGGCAATGATGTTGTGGGAATCGTGTCCTACACAAGAGGCGATAGCTCCTGTTTTGAGCTTAAAATTATTGATAAATGCAATGGCCGGCGGCTTGTTTTGATACCGGTTTACAACGGCCAGTTTCAGAATGTCTTTTTCAATATTTGAAACGGCTTTGCCATCAATCACCGTTGCAGGTGCCGTAAACGAACGAGTGACGATTTCGCCGTTGATGGCTTCGATCACATTTATATTATCCGTAGCAGCGGGAATGTGAAATTCTTCCGGGCTTTTAATATCTGTGTGAAAATTGTTGATTGCCGGGACGGCTACTCTTTCGATTTTCGTTTCACCGTTTTTGGCCACCAAAATTCCGTCAATGTATGTTTCCAGCACCTCGAAACTTTTCAAATCTTTCACGACGATAAAATCCGCTGGGTCGCCCTTTCTCAAAGTGCCCACATTGAGCCCGTAATGTCGAACCGGATTGATACATGCAGCCAGCAAAACGTCGAACAGGTCGCAGCCTTTGCGCAAAGCACGCACAACCAGTTGATTGATGTGGCCGAGAATGAGATCGTCGGGATGTTTGTCGTCAGAACAAAACATCATGTTTTTTGCATGATGAGGCAACAAGCCGATCAATGCCTCGAAGTTTTTTGCTGCGCTACCCTCCCGGATCATGATCTTCATGCCGAGGGAAAGTTTTTCTGATGCTTCTTCAAAAGAAAAACATTCGTGGTCAGTAGTGATTCCGGCGGCGACATACTTCGCTGCATCTTTGCCGCGAAGGCCGGGCGCGTGGCCGTCGATTGGTTTGCCAACACGTTGAGCAGCTTTTATTTTGGCTATGATTTCGGGGTCTTCAAATATAACCCCGGGATAATTCATCATTTCTGCGAGGTAAAGAATATCAGGGTTGGCGAGAAGGGTTTCAATATCCTCAACGCCGATCTCTGCACCTGCTGTTTCAAATGACGTGGCGGGAACACACGATGGCGCACCAAAGTTAAATTTCAAAGGAACTTTTTTCCCGTTTTCGATCATATAGTACACTCCTTCAACGCCCATAACATTGGCAATTTCATGGGGATCCGATACGGTTGCAACCGTGCCGTGTACCACTGCAAGCCTGGCAAATTCGGAAGGCACGAGCATTGAACTTTCGATATGCACATGCGCATCGACAAAGCCGGGAAGAATGAAATGTTCGCCCTTACCTTCAAATGCTGCGATATTGGAAATTTTTCCATTTTCAACCTCGATTGTTCCGTGATAAATGTTTTTAGATTCGATATCGATAATATTGCCGGTAAATTTCATAAATGGATATTTGTGTGATAGGTAATTTGCGCTAAAATTAGCTACTTTTATTTTTATCTATAAAATCAATTTTTCTCGCAATGGATTTTAATTCGCTCCTGAAACAGGTATTATTCACAATTGGTGAAAGAGAATTCATGGTCATCCACGTTGTCAGTGGTATTTTGGCAGTTGCGGGAATATTTGTTTTAAACTGGGCTTTGTTCAAATTTCTGCTACCGAGATATTTTGATGAAGAAACCCTCAAGTCACAAAAGAGAGGAAGTATCAAAAGACGGATCCGTGCTTTCTTTTTTCTGTTAATTTTGCTTGCAATAATCTGGGGATTTGATTTGGATTACGTGTTGTACGAAAATATAAACTTTTCTTTTTCAGTCATTACACTTGTCAATGGTTTGCTTATCATACAGCTTGCGCGAATACTGGATTGGGTTATCTCGAGTACGCTGATCCACAATTTTTACAAGCGGCATGATTCGGAAATTGCTGCTGGAAAACTCTTGATTTCAACTCCGGAAAAATCTGCAAATCGAACTGTAAAATATGTATTGGCTATTTTTGTGATCATCATTTTTTTAGAAGGATTTGACTTTAGTTATACGATCTTTTCTTATAGCGAATTCGAATTAACCTTCTCAAAAATACTTGGTGCGGTGCTGATCATTTTGGTAGCGCAAATGATAGTCTGGATCACCACTCAAATCGTTTTGCATTATTTTTATCGTAGAGACAGTGTAAACGCAGGGTCGGTATATGCGATCAATCAGTTGATAAAATACATCGTTTTTCTTTTTGCCATATTTATTATTGTTGACAATCTGGGAGTACGGATGACTGTCATTTGGGGTGGTTTGGCTGCGCTTTTGGTTGGCATAGGGTTGGGTTTACAACAAACATTTAACGACTTGTTGTCGGGGATTTTACTGCTCTTTGAAAGAAGTGTTGAGATTGAAGACGTGGTTGAAATTGACGGATTGATCGGTACTGTAAAAAAAATAGGGCTTCGCGCTTCCATCGTGAATAGTCGTGAAAACATTTGGGTTATCGTACCCAATTCCAAACTGGTTACTTCTAATGTAATTAATTGGAGCCATTCTGATAAAAAAATCAGGTTTTTTATCGCAGTGAAGGTGGCTTATGGAACGAATACCCAAACAGTAAAAAAATTGTTGATTGAAGCAGCTAAAACACATTCAAAATCACTAAAACAGCCAGCTCCATTTGTCAGGTTTACGGGCTATGGTGAATATGCTTTGAATTTCGAACTTCATTTTTGGAGCAAACAGTTAATGGCAATTGAAGATGTTCAAAGCGACATCCGGTTTGAAATTGACAGGCTTTTTCGTGAAAACAATATCCATATTCCATTTCCGCAAAGAGATATCTGGTTTAAAAACAAACAGGAATAATTACAATTTTACAGTTTTTAAAAAGTCGATCGTAGCGTGAATGTCCGGGCTTAGGTAGCGGTCGTCTGCCAGTGGTTTTACAATGCGCCTGTACCGGGTGATAATATTTTCAACAAATTCGGAAGACTTTAACGGCCTCCTGAATTCCAGCGCCTGAGCGGCGGTCATAAATTCAATGGCGAGCACCTTTTCGAGGTTTCGGACTACCAGATAAGCCTTTGTTGCAGCATTCGCGGCCATGCTTACGTGATCTTCCTGTCCGTTGCTCGAAACGATAGAATCTACAGAAGCCGGAGTACAAAGTTGTTTATTTTGGCTGACGATCGACGCAGCGGTATATTGGGGGATCATCAGCCCCGAATTCAAACCGGCATCCGGGCTGAGAAAAGCAGGCAGTCCCCTGCTTCCCGAAATAAGCTGATAGGTTCGTCGTTCGGAAATGCTGCCCAATTCGGCGACAGCTATCGCCAAAAAATCCAAAGCCAGGGCCAATGGCTGTGCATGGAAATTGCCACCCGACAAAATCGCGTCATCATTCGGGAATATGTTGGGGTTGTCCGTGACTGCATTTATTTCGGTCAATAAAACCTGCTCCGCATATTTTAAAGCATCAGCGCTGGCGCCATGCACCTGAGGCACACACCTGAAAGAATATGGATCCTGAACGTATTCCTTTGCCGAATTGGCAAGTTTGCTGTGTTGCAAAATATTCCTGATAAAGGCCGCAACATCTTGTTGACCGGAATGAGGACGAATTCGGTGGAGTCGTTCATCAAAAGGATCGAGGCTGCCGTCAAAAGCATCGATGGAAAGTGCTGTGGTTAGATTGGCCAACTGCAACAAACGTTTTGATTCCATTAAGCACCACGCCAGATAAGCAGCGGAAAACTGGGTTCCATTCAACAAAGCTAAACCCTCTTTAGAGTGCAGGTGCAGCGGCTCCCAGTTGAATTTTTTAAGAACCTGTTCCGCTTCTGTTTTTTCACCATTGAAATATACTTGCCCTAAACCGATCAATGGAAGGGAAAGGTGCGCCAAAGGAGCCAGATCTCCCGATGCTCCAAGCGATCCTTGCTGATAAACCAGGGGAATGATGTCGTGATTATAAAAATCGATCAGCCGCTGAACGGTTTCAAGCCGGATACCCGAAAACCCATAAGCCAGGCTTTGTATTTTCAGGAGTATCATCATTTTGACAATATCCAAAGGGACTTCATCGCCTACTCCGCAAGCGTGTGATACAACCAGCCGGATCTGCAGTTTTTCGATCTCATCATCAGAAATTTTGATATTGCAAAGCGATCCAAAGCCGGTGTTTATACCGTAGAATAATGATTTGGATTGAGTGATCTTTTTGTCCAGATAATTTCGGCAATGGCTGATTCGTGAAATACTTTCACCGGAAAGGCCGATCTTAACTTTATTGGAAACAATCTTTTCCAATTGCTCCAGGGTTAAAAAATCTTTAGTGATGTAATGAATGGTTTCCATTTACAGGATTAACTAATTGCGAAATCAGATTATTAGAAAGAACAAATATCTGTAAAAATCACTCAAGGTATCGTTTTAAAATATCGTTTTTTTACATTTGTGAAGTTTACACAGGTTTAGTGTTTTGCCTTCTCAAAATTATCAGACAGTAGCGTCGTTAATAACTTTAACCAGCCAGTTAAACATAAGTTAAATGGCATAGTAAACAGAAACGGGAGGGATAACTAATTCGCTTATAGTATGGATTGCTCGAAAGCTATTTAAGTATTATTGAAATCATTATTAAAAAAATAAAACTAACAAGATGATGAATACCTCAAAGATTAAGAACACAACAAAAAAAGCGCTTTTCATTATTTTACTCGCTGCGATTACTTCAACTATCGCAGAGGCTCAGAAAATAGCCTACGTCGATGTGGAAAAGATACTCAACAGCATGAATGAATACAAAAGCGCTCAAAAGCAAATTGACGATCTGGCGACCAAATGGAGGAGGGAAATTGCCGAAGAATATGACCAGATCAAAGGAATGTACAACCGTTATCAGGCAGAGCAGGTACTTTTAAGTGACGAGGTGCGAAGGCAAAAGGAAGAAGAGATCATGGCAAAAGAAAAGCAAGTAAGAGATATGCAAAAGGATAAATTCGGACCCGAAGGAGCTTTGTTCAAAAAACGCCAGGAGTTGGTTGCTCCCATACAGGAAAAGGTGTATTCCGCCATTGAAAAATTCGCTAATGAAAAAGGCTTTGATTTTATCTTCGATAAAGGAGCAGCTTCGGGAATGATATTCAGTAGCCCACGATACGATAAGACTGAAGACGTATTGAAAGAAATGCAGTAAATACCCAGCTTTGTTTTTCTCCATAAAAATTGATGGAAAAGCAGTATTTTTGCCAACCAATTTTGAAAAACTATAATTAATCCAACATGAAAAAGATTTGTAAGATCAGTTTTTTGTTAATTGCTTTTCTTAGCATTACAGCTACCATACAAGCGCAAAAATTTGGTTATGTCCATTCAGCAGCCATACTTTCTGGGATGCCGGATGTCAAAGCTGCGGATTCTAACCTGGAAACACTTCAGAAAAAATTGATGGAAAAAGGAGAAGGGATGGTCAAGTTGTTAGAACAGGATTACGTGGCTGTCCAGCAGAAAGTCGCAGCCGGCGAATTATCGCCAAAACAACAGGAGGACGAAGTCAAGAAGTTGGAGGCGCGGCAATCAGAAATACTGAAGTACGAGCAGGAGATGCAGCAAAAAGTTATGGAAAAAAGAGAAGAATTGCTCAAGCCCATTTACGACAAGGTCAATGCAGCGATCAAAAGTGTAGCAGAAGAAGGAGGGTATTCAATGATTTTCGATGCCAGCACTTCCATATTGCTTTATGCAGATGATAGCGCTGATGTAAGCGAACTGGTAAAATCGAAGCTGGGTATCTAAAAAGATACATTTTGATTAAAAAGCATAAAAGACATCAACCCATTGGAGTTTTCGACTCCGGCATTGGCGGCCTTACGGTCGCCAATGCTATTATTAGGCATCTGCCGGAAGAGGAAATCATCTATTTCGGAGATACCATCCACCTTCCTTATGGCGACAAATCTGCCGATGCAATAAGATATTACAGCCTGAAAATTGTAAAATTCCTCCTGGAAAGAAATTGCAAAATGATCGTTATAGCCTGCAATTCGGCTTCATCGGCGGCTTACAACGTTCTGCTCGAATTTTTTAAAGACCAGGCGCTTTTTGTAAATGTAGTGGATCCTTTGGTAAAAGCGGTTGCAAAAAATCAATACAAACACGTAGGGGTTATCGCCACGAAAGCAACCATTCAATCGGGCGTCTATAAATCAAAACTTCGAAAAGCCCAACCCGGGATAAAAGTCAGCTCAATGGCCACTCCTTTGCTTGTTCCGATAATCGAAGAAGGTTATTTCAATGACAACATCAGCCTGGCAATTATAGAAAAATATCTGTCTGATAAAATGTTCGACGGGATCGAAGCCCTTTTATTGGCTTGTACGCATTATCCGCTGATCAGGAAGGACATTGAAAATTTCTTTTCAGGCAAAGTAAAAGTTTATGATTCAACGAATGTGGTCGCTGAAGAGGTAAGAAACAAACTTTCGGAACACGATCTGTTGAACGACCGCAAAAGAAAAGCCCATCATTTCTTTGTTTCGGATTACACCAAATCCTTTGCAGCAACAACCAAAATTTTCTATAAAGAAAAAATTCGTCTGGAACTTTGCTCAATTTGGTAATTCGACCATTTATTTTTTCATAAATTCCGTCTTCTTTTTATTTTGTGAAAAATGGAGCCGAATTAAGTCGGAGCTATCTCTTTTTTTATAAAAACATGAAGACATTCACAGAAATACATTTTCCAATTGCAATACTGCCAAAAGAACTTGACAGCTACCTGGCAAGAGGGTGGTTCCGCATGGGACAAATGATTTTTACCTGCCATGTTTTGTGTTTCAAAGACCAGGTTTATTCTACGGTTTGGATCAGGCTGACCCTTGAACATTACACCTTTAAAAAAAGAATGAACAAGCTGCTGACAAAAAACAACAGCCGCTACAAAACAATTATCCGGAAAGCTGTATTTGACAAAGAAAAACAAAAACTTTACGAAGGCCATAAGGAGCGTTTTGAAGGATATATTCCCAATACGCTCAAAGAATCACTTTTCGGAACGGAGGAGGATAACCTTTACAACACTTATGAAGTCTGCGTTTATGAAAACGATAAACTCATAGCAGCCAGTTTTTTCGATATCGGTTCTGACAGCATCGCCAGTATCATGGGGCTGTACGATGCCGATTATGCCCAGCACAGCCTTGGGATTTATACCATGCTTTGTGAAATTCAATACGGAATTGAACAGGGCAAAAAGTTTTATTACCCAGGATATGTTGTTCCGGGATATAAAAAATTCGATTATAAACTCAGGGTGGGGAAAATGGATTATTACGATGTGCCTTCTGATTCATGGCTGCCTTACGAGTTGTTGGAAAATGGCTCCCTGCCTGCGGAAACCATGAACAGTATGCTCCTGAAACTCCAGGATTTGCTGGCGGAAAACCAAATCCTGAGTCGGCTGCTGATCTATCCGTTTTACGACAAGGACTTGTTTGGCTACGAAGAAAAAGAGTTTTTACAATCCCCGCTGATCCTCAATATCCAGTCGCCCGCAAACACTAAAAATGAAATCCTTTTTGCCGAAGTGGATTTGACAAAAAAGGAATACCGCCTCTGCAAAGGCGGAAAAGTGTTTAATATGCTGCCGGTGCTGATGTCGTCTTTTCTCGAAAGTTTTGACAAACAAAAAAGTTTTCTGGATTTTATCCTCATCGAAGAAACTTTGGCGGAAGACAGCTCAGCGCAAAAAATAGCAGAGGCCGTTGTTTTTTACAATCGACAGATGGAGGAATAATCTTTCACCATATTTTTTCCATTCCCGATCTGCCCATCCATTGGCTCCAGTCAAAATTGTAGGTGTGAATTTTCCGGGTTGGTTCGCCACGATTGTCCACGACTTCAAATCCCCGGTTTACCCATTCAAATATGCTTCCGTAAAGGTTGTAAACTTTTGTAAAGCCCATTGCCATCAACTGTTCACCTACCTTTTCACTTCTGTAACCAACGGAGCAGTACAACACGATATTTGAATCTTTTGGGATATTTTCAAGGCGAGAAATATCAAAATTTTTATACCCCAGATATTGTGCGCCTTCAATGTGGCTGACACGAAACTCGTCCTCTTCGCGAGTATCAAAAACGATGTAATCGGATTTATTTTGATGAAGATCTTCAACGCCGATCAGCGGAATTGAAAAACTGAGTAATCTGGCTATGTGAGCATCAAACTCAGGATCGGCCAAGTGTGGCCGGTCGGTCGGCACTTGTGCACAGCCCAGGTTTATCATAATAAAAAAAGCAAAAAGAAAAATAGATTTTTTCATTTTCAAAAAATTGAAAGTTAACCGCCGATGGCTTTCATGGAAAGCTCACTTCCGGTAAATTTCACCGTTTGTTTTTGCTGCAAAGCCAATTGCAGTTTTTGTTCCAGGGCCTTATCGTCGTCCAGGCAATCCAAAATGGAAATGCCTTGATTTTCACTCAGGCAGCCGTAAATATTTCCAAAGCTATCCAGGCGGAGGCGGTTGCAATCAAAACAAAAGGGACTCGACTCGTTGGCAATGATCCCGAATTTGTATCCTTCTGTGGTTTCCCAATAATTGGCGGTTGAAGAACCCTTCCTCAGTTTTTTATGAAAATCATATTTCTTTGCAATCGTCCAGAGTATTTCCTGCTCTGAGAAAAAATGATCGTTATGACTTTCATACAAATGCCCCATTTTCATCAATTCGAGAAACCGGATAACCACATTTTTTGAAATGGCATATTCAAACAATGGTAAGATTTGCGATTCGTTGACACCTTTCATAATTACACTGTTGATCTTTACATGAATGCCATGCTCCAGTGCGGCATCAATCCCTTCGAGCGTAGCATCCAACTTGTCGCGTCGCGACATTTCATAAAAAACCTCCCGGTCAATCGCATCCAGCGAAAAGTTAATTCCGTCCAAACCGGCTTTGCCAAGTTCCGGCGCTTTTCTTTTCAACAAAAAACCGTTGGTGGTCAACACGACTCTTGGAATGCCCAGGTCTTTCAACGCTTTTACCAATTCCGCCAGATCTTTAAAAAGCGTAGGTTCGCCGCCCGTAAGACGTACAGTTTCTAAAGAAGTATGGCGCAGAATACTTTTTAAAATAGTGATAAACTCGCTGACAGAAAGTACTTTTTTATCCGCTGGAGCAGCTTCATTGGCTGTGGGTAAATAGGCCTGGCTGTTTGCATCAGATTCGTGAACACAATAAAGACACGCCAGGTTGCATACATTTGTCAGGCTTAAACGAAGGGTATTAAATTTTCTTCCTAATGCATCCGCTTTCATTCTCTTCAATTTGAATTATAAACCAAAGATAGGTAATAAAGGTTTGTGATTCTATCGCCGTGCAAAACGAAAGCTCTGCCGGGTTTTAAATATTGGGAACAGTTTGGAAAATAAAAAAATGACGAGGTAGGTCGCTCAAAGTTCCGTGGGGCCTTCGCCTGCGCGATCAGCGATAAATTCACCATTTTCACAATAATTGAGCAACTCCGAGTTGATGAACTGTTGCACTTTTTCCGCTACATCGTCGGGATATAACAGGTGTAAATTAGGGCCGGCATCCAGGCTGAAAAACAAAGGTATTTTGGTTTCATTGCGAAACTGGCGAACCATGTCGATCAGCCTGATGGTATTGGGGCGCATGAGCAGATATGAGGGACTGGAGGTCATCATCAGCGCATGTAAAGTCAAAGCTTCGTTTTCAGCGATATTTCCAAACAGTTCAAGATCACCGGATTTCAACGCTCCGAGTAGTTGGTGAATCCTTTGGCGGGCTTGCTGGTAGCGGTTTTGTGCATAAATATTTCCTTCCATGAGCGAATGTCCGGCGCGGCTGGAAACGCTTTTTTCGCTTTTGCTGACGATCAGGATGTCGTCGTGATAGCTTTTGAAAACATCATGGATTTTATTCTCAAACGGAATGGCATATAAATCTGACGATCCTTCTATTTCACCGCTTTCACCCCAAACAGCCATCGTGGGATATACGGAACGACAGGCACTGCCCGATCCCAGTCGTGCTACAAAAGATGTTTTTCTAAAAAAATCTTCTTCATCTTCCAGGGTGCCAAACCACAATTTTTCCAATGAACAAAGGCATAGAGCCAAAGCGCTCATGCTCGACGCGGAAGAAGCGATGCCGGATGAGTGGGGAAATGAATTGTAAGAATGGATGATGAAATGCAATTGTTTTAAAAAAGGAAATATGCCGCTCAGGTTTTCGAAAAAAGAGGCTACTTTTTTTCCGAAAACTTCGTTGGGTTTGGTTTCAAAAAAAAACTCCAGAGAAATATTTTCAGAGGATTTTGGTTTTGGAAAATATTCCAAAGTAGTTTCGGTGAAAGCCCGGTCTAAGGTAAAACTGATGGAAGGATTGTTAGGCAATTGTTTTCCGTGTTTTCCCCAATATTTGATGATAGCCAGGTTGGACGGGCTTTTCCAGGAAACTTTCCCACGTTCCAGTTTTGAAGTATCGACGATGTGGCGCGGATTGTTGTAATCGAGCATAAAAAAGAATTTCCTTCTATGTTTAAATTTCCATCAATTGTGCGCCAAAATAAAGAAAGGTTTTGAAATACACGTTCAGGACGAAAACAAAAAATCACATTACTCATTGAGGCGGTAAGAAATGTTAAAATCCTGTAGGACGGCATCCAGGATATGGTCTTCGCCGGGGATGTAACCATCTTTGAGTTGATAGCCGTAAAATTTTCCAAACTCATTGTAATAGGTTGCTGTAAACCCGCCGCGAAGATCTTTTATAAGAAAATAAAACGGCGTATCCAGCTCTCTCTCGATCATTTTGATCAGGATCCTGCCCTGCAATCGCGTCAGGTTTTTCATAGGATCTTTAAATTCATTTTTAAGCTCTTTCTGGAGGCGTCGGATGTGTTTTTTTCTTTTCCGTTTATTCATATTTTTTGTAACGTATTCGGTTTCCCGGAAAATCCTGATCGCCTCTTTCGCATAAGGATACACGATGCTGGCATACCTGCGGTAAAGGAGATAACGGCGGTATTCTTCATCGTTTTCAAATGTCCGCGGGCTTGATACCGAAACGGTTTCGAGGTCGGCAATGATAAAAGTATCGGTTTCCGTAATGAGCACATGCACAATAGTGCCGTTGATTTCGAGCGCCTCTTTTCTTTCATTGGTTTGAGCCGAAATTACACTCGCAAAGAGCAACAGGATGAATGGAATGATGTCGTAATTTTTCATTTTTTGCTAATCGTATGTTATACAATTCAGCAGTTTAAACGATGGGGCGAAACAAATTATTTGTTAAAAAAATCAGCCCGCTACTCTCCGGATGAATTATAAATCATTTTGTGTCAAACTGATTTGTACCTACTGTTTCAAATGATCTTTGCGTTCAGTTTTTTTCATATTTAGTAATGATTAAAAAGTTGGCTCGACATATTTTTTCGTTTTTCATTCGTGAATTAGTGGCTTTTTTTTAAATCAAAATGTCCGATTTAATCATTTGAATGATACTTAGCTTTAAACTTCCGGTAAAGCGCTTTTTGTTTATTATCCAGATCAATTTCTTTTCCCCGGATGAATGCCCGTTCCACTTTGCTGGTACGCATATCGAGGACGTCGCCATCCGAAATAAAAAGGGTTGCATCTTTTTCTGCCTCCAGTGATCCGACGGTTTGATCGATACCCAAAATCATAGCAGTATTCAAAGTGAGCGCTTTGAGCGCTTCTTCATAATCCAGCCCAAAGCCAACAGCCTGCCCGGCCTGGAAAGGCAGATTGCGCTGGGTATCGTAACCGCCATGGCTGAAGCAAAATAACACGCCTGCCTCATGCAACTGAACCGGCGTTTTAAAAGGCTGATCGATATCCTCGCCTTCCCTTGATGGCAGCGCCTGCGTCGAACTCAGGACGATGGGAATCTCGTGTTCTTTCAAAAAGTCAGTGATCATCCAGGATTCCCGGCCTCCGACGATCACCGCATCGAGTTCGTGTTTTTTTGCAAAAAGTATAGATTCCATCATTGTTTTTGCGAGATCGGTATGGATGAAAAGTTTTTTTGTTTTATCAAAAAGGCCGCGCATAGCTTCAAATTTTAGGTTTTTTTCTTTGGGCGATCTTTTGTGAAAATATGCTTTCGCTTCCAGGAAAAAAGCCTCGATCTCCTGTACCTGGGTTTTGTAATTTTTATTTTTATTAATGACTTCAGCACTACCTCTCCGTGAAAAACTGAACAGCGATGGCCAGCTAAGATGAATGCCAGTATCTTCGCGATAAACAGCATCTTCCCAGTTCCAGGCATCCAGTTCCACGATACTCGAACTGCCCGGGATCGTACCGCCCTGCGGAGTGATCTGAGCTAACAAAATACCATTCGACCGCACCGTCGGCGTGACCCTTGAATCGGTGTTGTAAGCGATGATCGAGCGGACGTTAGGGGTCATCTGTCCTACCTCCGAATGATCGCGGGTAGCTCTCACGGCATTGATCTCCACCAAACCGAGATTGGTATTTGGGGCGATAAATCCGGGGTAAATGTGTTTTCCTGTAGCATCGATGATCCTGTAGTTTTTGCTGCCGTCGATTCGGATCAGGCGGGCATCGGCAACGATGGTCAGCTTCCCGTCTTCAAAGGCGATGGCGCTGTTTTCGATGACCTGCCCGTTTCCAAGGTGAGCGACAGCGCCGGTGATTAAAACGGGCTGACTTTGTGGCGGAGCGGGGGTTTGTTGGGCATGAGAAATCACACATCCAAAGAATAGCAAGGACAGAATTTTGAATTTTAAATGAACAGTCATTTCAGAAAATTGAAAAAGTGTTTAAAAATAATCTTTAGCTTTTGTTGCTTATTGAACCACAAAAGGAACAAAAGAACCTGTCTGCAACAGGCAGGCACAAAAGGTTTTTTAAGGTTACTCTTTTGTTTCCTTAAAAAATTTTAATCTTGCATTTCATCGAAAACATCGTCGCAGTGATACAGGTGTTGGTGGCGTTTACTGACCGGTTTGGTTTCCTTTCCTCCCGCTTTTTCATTCAGCATTTTTTGAATAATGCGGGCGCGTTCTTTTTGAATTTGTTCCCTCAGTTTTAAATCCTCCTCCCGGTCGAAATACTTGACACCATCTACAAAAGTCATTTCCGCTTTTGCATAAACTGACAACGGGTTGTCTGACCAAAGCACGAGGTCGGCGTCTTTGCCTTCTTTGATACTTCCCACCCGCTCATCGATGTGCAGCATTTTGGCGGGATTGAGGGTGACGAACTTCCAGGCTTCTTCTTCCGGCACATCGCCGTACATCACGGCTTTGGCCGCTTCCTGGTTGAGCCGCCGCGCCATTTCCGCATCATCGGAGTTAAAACCTGTGAGCACTCCCTGCTCGTGCATGATCGCTCCGTTGTACGGGATCGCGTCGATCACTTCGTATTTGTATGCCCACCAATCCGAAAACGAAGACCCCGCCGCGCCGTGAGCCGCCATTTTATCAGCCACTTTGTAACCCTCCAGGATATGGGTAAAGGTATTGACGCGAAAGCCATAGCGCTCGGCAAGTTTCATAAGCATGTTGATCTCGCCCTGCTGGTAAGAATGGCTGGTGATAAAACGCTTGCCGTTCAGAATTTCGTGGAGCGCCTCCAGTTCCAGGTCTTTGCGGTAAGGCTTTCCGGAGGTTTTCAGTTTTCCATATTCCAAAGCCTGAGTAAAAAAATCTTCATAAACCTGTTCCACGCCCATTCGGGTTTGCGGAAAGCGGGTTCTGTTGTTGTCGCCCCAATTGGATTGTTTTACATTTTCGCCCAGCGCGAATTTTATGAAAGGCGCTGCATTTTCAAATTTCATCTCTTCAGGCGTAAGGCCCCAGCGTAGTTTTATCAGAGCAGACTGGCCGCCGATCGCGTTGGCCGATCCATGCAAAATCTGGGAAGTTGTAACTCCTCCGGAAAGCTGCCGGTAGATATTTACATTTTCGGAATCAATGACATCGCCGATACGAACTTCGGCAGAACTTGACTGGGTTCCTTCATTTACGCCACGGCTTACGGCTATGTGGGAGTGCTCATCAATGATCCCGCATGTGAGGTGCTTTCCACGGGCTTCGATGATGGTAGCGCTTCTGTCCTGGATGTTTTTGCCGATTTGTTCAATTTTACCATTTCTGACCAAAACGTCTGTTTGATCCAGGATGCCGGTTTTTTCATTTGTCCAGACCGTTGCATTTTTAAAAAGATAAATTCCCGGCACAGGTTTATTTTCCCAGCCGTAGGCCAAAAAGGGGTAAATGACAGCTCCTGTTGTAGAAGGTTCCGGTTTTTTGTCGTTTTCCTTTTTTTCAGCATCTCCGGATTGATCACTGACTTTCGTGGCAGTCCAGGAGATCCATTCGCCGGTTGGCAGCGTTCCTTTGCCCGACCAGCCCGTTTGAGTAACTGCCCCGGACAAAAGAATTTGTTCCTTTTCTCTTTTGAAAGACAAGCTGATTATGCCGTTTGAAAAAGTGTGTTTGACCTTGATCTCGGTGGAGTCGTTGATTTCGATGACCAGATTTGGACTTTCGGCGCTACCTTTGGCATGCAAGGCAAATGTGTCCGTATTTACTACCAAGTCATATACGCCCGTCAGGTTTGTATGGTCAATATCATCGATAATGTGCGCTTTTCCTCTTACCCAATTGTGTAAAAATTTTGTATCCTTATTAAAAACATTGCCTGTGGTGATAATAAAATTGGCCATTTTTCCGGCCTCCAGGCTCCCGACGACATCATAAGCCTGGATGAGTTTTGCGGGCGTATAAGTTAGCGCCTTTAACACTTGTTCTTCTGAAAGGCCGTTTTCAATCGCTGCTCTGAGGTTTGAATGGAAGGCAGATTTCTGTTCCAGGTTGGATGTGGTAAGGGCGAATTCAAACCCGGTGCTGGCGAGCATAGCCGGGTTGTGCGGCGCCAGTTCCCAGTGTTTCAAATCGGAGAGATCCGCCTGGAGTGCATCGAAAGGATCTTCCACATCAAAAGCTTTTGGAAAATCGAGCGGGATAATAAATGATGCGCCGGTTTTTTTCAAAGCATCGATCCGGCGGTATTCCTGGCCGCTTCCCTTAATAATGTATTTTTTACCAAATTCATCCGCGATTTTTACAGCTCTCAAAGCTGAAAGCTGGTCGTCAACTTCAAAGATTTGCGGAAGCTGTTGGACTTCGTTCCAGGCTTCGAGAGAAAGATTTTTTTCTTCTTTGTGGCCGTGATCTTTGTACCATTGACCATCGAGGTAAGTTTGACGCAACAAGGCAATACTACCCATCAGTGAACTGGGGTAATTCTGCGTGGACTTTCCTTTCCTGAAAGAGAGGTGATGAGCGACTTTTTCTTTTATAACATTGAAATGCTCCCGGTCTTCGCCGAGCATCACCAGCGTAGAAGTCCCTCTTGAAATGCCATCCATCTGATGAGAAAGCACGGTACCGAAGCCCAGTTCCCTCAAGGCTTTCGCGGTTTTTTCATCTGCCTTGAAATTTTCGACGGCGTTGAATTCAGGTTTTAAAGCCTCGTTCCAGCTAAAGGCGCCGAATTTGTTGGAGAGCATCTGCGGTTGTTGTTCCGGTCTTTTTCCGGGAGCGTTAGGTTCGGGCATTCCGTAGTCGGAGTACAGGTCGATGAAAGAAGGGTAAATATATTTTCCACTGCAATCGATCACAACGGCATCGTTGGGAATATCAACTGCTTTTCCGACAGCCTGGATCTTTCCATCGCGTATGAGCAGCGTTGCATTTTCGATTTTTTCATTGAAGGTTTTAAAGATCGTTGCATTCGTAAAAGCATAATGCCCGTCGCGGCTGTCCCGCACACCATTCACGGGGAAGGTGGTTTGCGCATAAAAAACGGCACACCAAAAAAGCAAGGAAAAAGTAAAGGTCAGTTTTTTCATTATATCAAAGCAGTTTTAAAAACGAATATGCATCAGAAGTCAACAAATATATTGATAAATTTGTAGATGTAGCGATCATTTGAAAATGACGGGACTAGAAACATACAATTGAAAAGATAATGGAATTGAATCCGGATGCAAAACAGTTTTTAACCAATTTCCTGCAAAGCGTTGAAAACGACACGTTTGTAAAGCTGACCCTGAGCAAACCTACGGGAAAAGACCCGGAACTAAAGAACGTATATCTCCGGGCGATAGAAATCGGCGGTAAGTCTATGCTATCCTTTACACTGCGTTACAATACCAAAGACATTACAAAAAATTTCACTGCTGCGGAAGCAAACGGTATTATCAGCCTTTGGCTGGGAGACACCTTTTTGAACGCCGATCTTTTTACCACAGTGGCAGATCATTCCCTGGTTTTTAATAAAAAGCGCATTCCGAAGCTATTTAAGAAAAAACCAACCCTGCGGGAATTGCCGGAAAAAACCCACAACCGCAAAAAGAAGCAATGGATCGATCCTGAAAAAAGCCACTATCTGAAGGCGCTCGGCATTACCAACCAGCAAGGGGAAGTGCTCAAAAGTAGCCAGTCCAAGTTCCGGCAGATCAACAAATTCATCGAGATCATCGATAGCTTATTGCCTGAAAATCAGCGATCAGCAAAATATAAAATCGTCGATGCGGGCAGCGGGAAAGGATACCTCACCTTTGCGTTGTATGATTATTTAAAAAATACAAAACAATGGAATCCGGAAATTACAGGCATAGAACTTAGAAAACCGCTGGTGGATTTTTGCAACGATCTGGCCAGGCAATCGAATTTTGAAAATCTCCGGTTCGTTGCCGGCGACATTGAACATTTTGAATTGGAAAACCCGGCTATGCTCATCGCTTTGCATGCCTGCGATATTGCTACCGACATTGCCATCGCAAAAGGCATCCGTTCGGGAGCGGAGATCATCGTCGTGGCGCCCTGTTGCCACAAGCAGGTTCGGAAAGAGATCAGTTGCCAAACGGAAATGAGCGCCATTTTAAAACACGGCATCCTGGAAGAGCGGCAGGCTGAGTTGATCACCGATGGCATCCGCTCACTACTGCTGGAAGCCAATGGTTACAAAACAAAAGTCTTTGAATTCATCTCCACGGAGCATACCCCCAAAAACCTGATGATCGTCGGCATTAGATCAAAAGCCAATCCCGAAGCCCTGCAAAAAGTGGAAGCGATCAAAAAGCAGTTTGGGATCGGAGCGCATTATTTGGAGGGATTGTTACAATGAAATTTATTCATAAACCACGATCAGTGGATTCTTTCTGTGTTCAAAATTT
>CAZKDA010000016.1:38762-40555 GCA_964551455.1 uncultured Saprospiraceae bacterium | reverse complement strand
ATATAAATTGTATTCAGAAACATTACATTATGAATTCCAGGCATCTATAATTTTTACAATATCAATTTTATTCATTTTATTCATTACTTTCAGCACTTTATTAAGAACGAATTTTGAAAAATTCTCAGTAATTTTCTAGGTTGAATGAACATACTGTTTTTTTAACAGTATGTTCGTTCAACCTGGTATTTTTTTAAAATGATAATGTCAAAATAAAACCATGAAAAAACTCCCTTTGATCCTATCCCTGCTCCTCCTGAATAGTTTGGGAATATTTGCGCAGGAGTGTTTTGAACTGTTTTATGAAAAAGGAATGAACGAGCTGCGGATGGAAGATTTTGACACGGCCATTAAAAGCTTCAAAGCAGCCAAGGTATGCGGTGACAATCCCGGAAATATCGACGTCGATGAACAGATCATGGCGGCTCAAAACGGCTATATTGATGCTATCCAAAAAGAGCGGAACAAAGTTAAATCACTTTACCTGGCCATGATCGCCCGCAAAGCTTTTGACGAAGGCGATCTGCTGCTTGGCTTCCGCCTGACGGAAAAGGCGTACCAATTCGACCAAAACGCCAATACCCAGGAACTCCTGCTCAATTTCCAGGAAAATTACGACAAGCTCTTCCGCTCGGGGAGGAGATTCAAATCGCTCCGGCAGTACCCTGATTATTATTTGGGCGAAGCGCAGGATGGTAGCGTTTGGCTGTTCGATTATTGGGGGGAAAGTTACACTTCCCTCGAACTCGATAACGAAGTTTACAAAGTCAATCAGCTTGAGGTATCTTCCGATGGAAAGATCATTGCCACGATCTCCATAAAGGGAATTCCCCACATCTGGAACAAAGATGGCAAACTCATTAAAACGCTCGACATCCACCGAGGGCCGGTTTACGACATCAGCATCTCTCCCGACAACAATTTTTTGCTCACCGCCTCCCACGATCAGACTGCTGCCTTGTGGTCGGCAGATGGCGAGTTGATCCGACAGCTTAAAGGGCACGACCAGCCCCTCGTTGCCGTTGAATTTTCGCCGGATGGCCAGTTTATGTTGACTGTTTCCATTGATGCCAGGTCTATCGTGTGGAACCGAAATGGGGAGAACGTCGGCGAAAAAACCGCCATTTATGAAGACCCTATCCTCGAAGCCCATTTCACTCCTGACAGCAAAAACATCGTGGCCATTTCCAGTTCCGATTGCGTGGTGATCTACGACCTCGGGGTTACCGAAGCTTCGAAAAGAGAGATCCGTCCGAAGGTATCCAAAGCTCCCGAAACCATCAAAGATGTGGTGATCACTGAAGATGGGGACTACGTTTTGGTATTATTGAAAAATAAAGAATCAGCAGACGAAATAGCCATTTTATACAACAAAAGAGGAGAGATATTGCAAATGCTCCAGCAAAAAGACCTGCTCTGGATGAAGATCCCGGCAGATAACAACGAAACCATTTTAGTTCTCACGAGGCAGGAAAAAGTCATGCTGAGAAAACTTAGCGAAAGAAGCCAAAAATCCGCCATCATCCAGGATTACGACAATTTCTTCCGCGAATTGACGGAGATGGAAAAAAGAACCTTTGGGATTGAAGATTAATGCGCGAATTTCTATCACTGCTTGTTGTGAATGGTGATAAATGAAATTTAAAAAATGCCGAAAGTTTACAAAGGAATGTATTTTTGTGAAACGGTAAACGGTAAACGGTAAACGGTAAACGGTAAACGGTAAACGGTAAACAGAAAACAGAAAACAGAAAACAGAAAACAGAAAACAGAAAACAGAAAACAGAAAACAG
>CAZKDA010000016.1:4047-38662 GCA_964551455.1 uncultured Saprospiraceae bacterium | reverse complement strand
AAAAAGGTAAACGGTAAACGGTAAACGGAAAAAGGAAAACAGAAAACGGTAAACGGTAAACAGAAAACAGAAAAAGGTATAACCGGATACCTGACACCAACTACGTGAGAAAAAAAATACCGAAGGATTAATGAAAATAACTTGTTTTATTTTGTTGAGTTTTATGTTTTGGGTCGATCTCCCGGCCCAGCAGGAATGCTATTCGGGATTTTATAAAAAAGGTGTGACCGCGCTGGAGAACGACGATTTTGAAACGGCGATCAACAACTTCGAGGCAGCCAAAGTATGCCCCGATAAACCGGAAAAAAACGATATCGACGCAAAAATACAGGCGGCTCAAAACGGTTATATTAATGCTATCAAAAAAGCAAGAGACGAAGCCATCATGGCAAAGCAGGAAGCCGAGCAAGCCAAGCGCTCCCTCGAAGCGCTGACTTTCATCACGCAGGGGCAGGAAATGGAACTCCAAAAAAAGTTTGCCGAAGCCATTTCCTTTTATTCCAAGGCTATCGGGATGTTTCCCGATTCCGTGTCATGGTATGCCAAGCGGGCGCATTTGTTTTTACATGATGATGTGCGCGATTTTGAAAGCGGTATCCGGGATTATCTTTTTTTGGTAGAAAAAGGGCGGCCCAAAAACCACGCGGAATATTACGACAAATTGGCTTACGCCTACGAACAAACCGGGCAATTTGAAAAAGTAAGCCGAAGTTTGGAAAACGCCATCGTTGCTGCCGGAAAAAAAGACGCCGCGATTTATGCCTTGAAACTCAATTGGTTTGGCCAAAAAATGATAGACCGGTATGACCAGATGAGCCGTGAAAAGCAAATGCGTGAGGATTTGGAAAGGTACAATTTATTGACAATTCAACGTGACGAACTGGATGATCGCCGGAATGAACTGGAAAGACAGATCGCCAATCTGTGGAAGCGATTTGACGAAAAGCCCAACGAGGCTGCCGAATTGGAAAAGATCAATTCAGTGCGTTCCGAACTCGACAGCATCATCGGAGTGATCGGAATGGTCTCGGAGGAAATCATCAAAGCAGAACCCAAAACCTACGCATCTTCTCCACAAGCCATCTTTTCCATTGCCTACCGTTGGAGCGACTACGGAGCCTGCAACCTGAACCTGAACATCCGGATAGGCGGCAATACGTACCGGATCACTGACAACAACCTCCTCATCAACGACCTTCCAGCAGGAGAATACGATTACGAAATTTTCGGCGATGCCGATTGCAAAGCTTTTGGTTCCTGCGATCTGAAAGGCCAGGGAAAACTCAAAGTAGTTCCGAATTCTGTTTATTATTGTGTCTGGAAAAAAGACGGCGATCCGGCCAAAGCACAGGACTGCCGAGCCTGGCTCAGCCCTTATTAAGTAATTGGTCAAAATTTTGGTGTTATGTTGTTATGGTCAATAACCCATAGCTTTTAACTCATAACTCATGAATATACTTTCTAATACCCGAAAAATCATAAACCGGTGAGAAAAATAATTCCTGTCCTCCTGCTTTTGCTTGTTGTTGCAGTTGAAAGTTTTTCACAGGAAAACTGCTACGCCACTTTTTATCAAAAAGGTGAAAAAGCGCTTCAGCAGAGTGATTACGATGCGGCGATCAACAATTTCAAAGCGGCGAAAGTCTGCCCCGATAAACCAGTGAAGAGTGATGTGGATGAAAAGATAGTTGCTGCGCAAAACGCCTTTATAAACGCTATCCAGAAAGAACGCAAACGCGCCCAATCCCTTGCCCTTACTGCCCAATCCATCTTTGAGTTGCAAAAAAACGAAAACGCCTCCACGGCTTTCCGCTACGCACAATACGCCCTCGAAAAAGATGACAACAGCGAATCCCGCGCTGCATTTTACGAAGCTGCCTACCAGTTGGAATCCAAAGGCAGGCGCTCGGTTTATTCCAAAAGTTTCCATCCACCGACGCAGTTCCAGCAGGGGATAAAAAAGGTTGACTTCACACCGCAAGGCAAATTCATAACCGTTTTTACCACCGACCGCGAGGCTTTGGTGTATGACCTTGATGGTGAGATGGTCGCTTCGCAAAAGTCATATTTCAACGACTTCGACCGGCGGTCGTTTTCTATGGATGCTGAATCCGTGGCATTGGTTGGAACAGATAATGCTGTCCAGATTTTTGACTTTTCTGAAAATGGCATTGACCGAAACCGGGACAGGTTTTCGATCTTCACTTCCAACGAACGGGCGGAGGCTATGGCTTTTTCCCCGGCCGGCGGCTTTTTTGCTGTGGGTTTTGAAGACGGGCAAACCCACCTTTTTCGCTCCGATGGCGCTTTCGTAAGAGCTTTCGAAGGGCATGGCCAGCGCATTACAAGCCTGGATTTTTCACCCGACGATTCGCTTTTGATCACCGGCGACGGCAAGGGAGTGATCGGGATTTACAACCTCCACAATGCTGACATCGATACGATCGTCCTGCCCAGGGTTTATGACACCCAGGTGGTGATCTCTCCCGATAAAAAACATTTGCTGGTTTCCAGCAGCCAGCGGCGGGCTAGGTTGCTCACCATCGGCGGTGAAGAGATTTTCCGAACGGAGGGTTTTTACCGGGATTTTTCAGTGAGAAACTTTTCTGCAAAAGGGGAACTTGTAACCCTCGGCAACCAGATTTACAGTCTGCAAAAAGGCGGCAATTACGGGAAACTGATGCAAACGCTGCCTGAATGGGTTTATGATACCCGGTTTACAAACAAAGACTTCGATATCCTGGCTCTCGGCTCTAGCCACATCGCCCAGATATGGAACATCCTGAATTTCAAATGGGAAGCCGTGGCGACGCTCGGCGGTCATACCGACAGGATTGTTTCCGCTGCAATTTCCCCTGATGGAAAATATGCGGTAACCGCCGGACTTGATCTTTCGGTGAAGCTATGGCCGCTCGAAACTTTTCTCTGCGATTTGCATTACAGTGCTGGCAAGTTGCTTCGCCCTATGATCCTGGAAGACAGCGTTTATATCATCACCCACAAAAGCAAGGATATTTATCTGTGGAATGCCCGTACGGGTTATAAAGGATCTTACGGGTTGCCTGTGGCGGACATTATCGCCCAATCCCCCGATGGAAAACTATTGCTGACAAAGGGTGACGAAATGGCCGACATCTGGATATTCGATCCGCCGGGAGAAGGCATTAGATTCACCGCTGGGATCAGCGCGTTCCATAACCTGCGTTCCGGCAGCTTTACAAAAGATAATAAAGCGGTGGCGATATTTCAGTATGATGAAACATTTTACAGCCTGACGGCCTGGGATCTCATCGATCACAAAACCAGGGCGCTGGGTGGCAACGGGATTATCAATACTATGGATTGGTCGCCCGACGGCGAGCAATTGTTCCTTGGAAATTCCGATGGCGAGGTATATGTCTGGCATTATGAAACGCCGCTGGACAAAATGAAACTGTTGAAAAAATGGACGGCTCATGAGCGGTTTGCGATCAGTCATATCGCCGTTTCTCCCGACGGAAAATGGTTTGTAACTTCTTCTTGGGATAATACCGCCAAGCTCTGGAATGCAGATTTCGAATATATAACTACGTTGCACGGCCACACCCGCGCGATCAATTTTATTGACATTTCCGAGGATAGCCGATTTATCATCACCGCTTCCGACGACCGTACTGCGAAGATATGGGATAGCAAAGGGCAGTTTATCGTTTCTCTCGAAGGCTATCCTTCCGATGTCAAAAGGTGTTACTTCTCGCCGGGTATGCAATACGTCGTGACCAATTATGGCGATGGCGCAGTGATGGTCTGGCCTTTTGATCCGAAACTCATCATTGAAAAAGTAGATCAGTTTACAAAAATCGACCTGGAAGAAAGCGAAAAAATAAAATTCGGGATCGAATGAGCGGTCTGTTTGCCAACTTGTAGAATTCCAGCCAGCACGTTTTGATTATCGTTTTAAAAAAGTGTAATTTTACGTTTCAGCAATATATAACGGTAGGAGGATCATAGTTTTTTAAACTGGAATTTATATACATCCCGTACCATGAACATTAAGTTTACTGCTTTTCTTTTTTTGCTGTTTTTCATTTCCATTTCTCACTTAAACGCACAGATCAGCGCCGGCGGCAGGCCGTATTCACTTTCGGAAGAATTTCAATCAAAATATTCCGCACAGGAATTGGAAACCACTAAAGTTCCTCTTTTTGACCTGGAAAAAGCCAGGGCGGAAGACCGCGAATCTCCCGGAACAGTGCGTTTTGCAGCGCCGATCCATGTCGATTATTCATTAGAAAACAGTGGATCCTGGACGATATTGGAAAACGGCGACCGCATTTGGAGGTTGAAGTTGCATTCTGCCAATGCGCTGGGCGTCTTTTTTTATTACGAAGATTTTTACATGCCTCCGGGAGCAAAACTGTTTATGTTTGATGAAAACGGAACACAGGTATTCGGAGCTTACACCAGCCGCAACAATATGCCCGGCGGCAAGTTTCTGACTGGTATGATCGACGGCCAGACCGCAGTTATGGAATATTTCGAACCGGCAATCGTCCGCGGTCAGGGTATCGTGGATATTACCCGCGTTTATCATGCTTATGAGCAGGATTATATCAAGCCCGCCGCAGAAGGAGAGTTTAGTGTAAATGCAGGATTCGGTGATGCTTTGCCCTGCAATGTGAATATCAATTGCCCCGAAGGAGATAACTGGCAGGAGCACAAGCGTGGGGTCGTCCGCTACCTTCGCGTATTCGACGAAGGCATGGGATGGTGCAGCGGCTCGCTGGTCAACAACACCAACGAGGATGAAACACCTTATATCTTGTCTGCCTACCATTGCATTGCGGGATACACGCCTCAACTGGATCTGTGGCGTTTTGATTTTAATTATGAAACCGATGGTTGCAACAATCCCGTAGATGAGCCATCTTATCAATCAATGCTGGGGTGCCAGTATCGCGCCGGGCGAGAGCAAACGGATTTTATGCTGCTGGAATTGCTGGAACCAATTCCCTATTCTTACAATGTTCGTTTTAACGGCTGGAACCGCAACGATCAGACAGCGCCCGATACCAGCACGCTCATCCATCATCCACGCGCCGATATTAAAAAAATTACGGTAGATAACCACCCTTCGACCATTTACCCTTTTAGCATCAACTGGAACAATGGGGTGGTCACACCGCCCAACCACCACTTCCAGGTTTTTTGGGATGTAGGAACTTCCGAGAACAATTCCTCCGGCGGAGCGCTATTCGATGAAGACGGATATATCGTCGGACAGCTTCATGGCGGCAATACCAGTTGCGTGGTTTTTCAAGCTTTTTTTGGCCGTTTTGCCATTTCATGGGATGCCGGCGATACGCCCGAAACCCGCCTGAAAGACTGGCTCGATCCCAATGACCTGGGAAATATCACCCTGGAAGCTTTGGAACCCGTTAATAATTCCGTGACCATTTCCGGGAACATAAAAGCCCGTACCGGCCAGAATATGATTGGCGTTGAAGTAACGCTCAGCGGCGATGACAATGAAACGACTCTGACCGATGCCAATGGAAATTACAGCTTCGAAGTGCTGGAAGGAGGAAATTATACGGTTACGCCAAAAAAAACCAGCAATCCTGCAAATGGAGTTTCGGGCTTTGATATTGTAACCAGTACGCAGCACATTTTACTCATCAATCCTTTCAACGATCCTTTGCTGGTCATAGCCGGCGATGCCAACAACAATGGCTCTGTTTCAGCATTCGACCTCGTTCAGACCCGGCAGTTGATCCTGAATATTATTACGGAATTTCCGAGCAGCGACTCCTGGCGGTTTGTTCCCGGAAGTATCGAGTTCCAAAACCTGAACGTCGATGTCCCTGACCAGGATTTCATCGGCGTTAAGATCGGCGATGTCACCGGTAATGCCAATCCGAATGATTGATGGAGTTACCTTTAGTTAGTGAGTTAATGTGAGGAGCTAAGGAATATTACCGCTTACTTAGTCGATAGTTCAAACAGACTATTACTGGAAAGTTATTAATCCGTAGCGTATTGTGTTGAAGCTGCAAGCTTCAACAATCTTGTTTGTTCTTTCCCCAAAGATAGTTTAAGAATAAGCTTAAACTTAAACTGAACCTGCCACTGCAATTGCCAAAGGCGTTGTGCGCTACCAATCTTCAAGTTGCTACCTTTTTATAGTCCAAATCACCTTTTCGTCGGCTATGTGTTAAATTTATTTTGCAGTTGATTGTTATTTGGGTAAGTTTGGTCTCTTAATGTGAAGAACTAAGGGATATTGATGCTTACAAAGTCGATAGTTCAAACAGGCTATGACTGGAAAGTTATTAATTCGTAGCGTATTGTGTTGAAGCTACAAGCTTCAACAATCTTGTTTGTTCTTTCCCTGAAGATAGTTTAAGCATGTGCTTAAACTAAATACGCTACCGATCATCAAAGTGTTTGATCAGCACAAGATTCGAGAGATCATTAAACTGAATACCTGAAAAAAACAAAAAAAAACTTTATCATTCCTAAAAAAGCATTATGGGAGGGCACAAAATAATCAACCAAAATAATTTGCATTTTGTAACTTTTACAGTAGTTGGATGGCTTGATGTATTTACGAGGAAAATTTACAAAGACATAATTGTTGACAGCCTCAAATATTGTATTAAAGAGAAAGGGTTATTGCTTTTTTGCTATGTAATAATGAGCAATCATATTCATTTGATTGTAAGAACAGATAGAGAAGCAGGTTTATCTGCAATTATAAGAGATTTTAAAACTTTTACTTCTAAACAAATAGTCAAAACTATAATTGAAAACCCAGGGGAAAGCAGAAGAGAATGGATGCTTCGTTTATTCAAATATTACGCAAAGTATAATAGCAAGAACGGCGAATATCAGTTTTGGAAACAAAATAATAAACCAATTGAACTAGCTTCAATAGAATGGATCAATCAAAAGTTAAATTATATCCATATGAATCCGGTCAATGCCGGTTTAGTTGAAGCTCCGGAGCATTATATTTACTCTAGTGCGAGAAATTATTTAGATATGGAAGGTTTGATTGAAGTAGAGCTTTTGGATTTGCACAATGATATTGGAAATCTATCTTTTGGTTAAACATTCAAAAATCCTCCTTTAAGCGTATCGTGTTGAAGCTGCAAGCTTCAACTATCTGGTTAAAGTCACAACTGATTCAACAACCTCCTCACATTTTTCACACTAAGCATATTAAAGCGGGCAGCGGTTTGATCCAGGCCGACCTTGATGGTGTAAGCCGAAGCGGGCAGCGCCCGGAAAATATCTTCATCGGTGTGATCGTCGCCGATGGCCATGATAAAATCGTAAGGTTCCTTTTTCGCCCAGTACAGCGCCGCTTTCCCTTTGTCGATGCCTGCGTTTTTTATTTCCACGACTTTGTTGCCTTCGAGCACCTGGATACCCAGGTTGGCCGTGAGGTATTGCAGCACATCCCTGAATTCACGAGCACGCTTCTCCCCAAGCCCCTTGTCGATGTTGCGATAATGCCAGGCGATGGAATATTCTTTTTCTTCGATGAAGGAACCTGGTGTGCGTTCCACCAGCGTTTCGATGACCGGGCTGATATCCTCCTTCCAGTCGTTCTTCGCCAAAGTGCTGGCGTTCCACTCGCCATTTCGTTTTATCCACACACCGTGCTCCGCTACAAGATTGGCGTTGAGATGACCAAGCCAGCGGTCCAGTGTGTGGCGGTCGCGCCCGGAGATCACCACGAGATTGTTGGCTGGTGAATCGACAATATACTGCAACAATTCCAGCAATTCAGGATCGGGAACAACAGCGGAAGGGTCGGGGTCGTAATCCATCAAAGTGCCGTCGTAATCCAGCAGGATCAGGCGTTTCTTAGCTTTTTTATAAGCCCTGAGCATCGCTGTACGATCTTCCTTTTTCAGCAACCTGGTTTTTACATCCTGCTCGCGGTTTTTGAGTTCTATCTGCTCTTTCAGAAAAGTCGATGCCCAGCGCTGTACGGTGTATCTTTTGAGGTTTTTCTGCATCTCGGTCAACCGCATTTCCTGTTCCTTTTTGGGCATTTCCAGGGCTTTGATCATGGCTTTCACCATATCGTTGATATCCTGCGGATTGATGATGAGGGCTTTGGTCAACTCGATGGCTGCGCCTGCCATTTCGCTGAGGATGAGCACGCCTCTTTTGCTGACTTCCTTGCTGGCGATGAATTCTTTGGCTACGAGGTTCATCCCATCCCGTACGGGAGTGATCATCGCAATATCGGCGACTTTGTACAACGCATTCAAACCGCCAAACGAAAACGAGCGGTAATAATACTGAATGGGCGTCCAGCCGATGGAGCGGTATTCCCCGTCAATTTTTCCAACGAGGGTATCGATCTCGTCTTTCAAATGAGCGTAATGATCCACATTAGAACGGGAAGGAACCACGACCATGATCAGGGTTACCTTGTCGCGGTATTTTTCATTTTCGCTGATCAGCTTTTCAAATGCACGGACTCTGTGAGGAATGCCTTTGGTATAATCCAGCCGGTCTATGGACAAGATGATCTTCCTGCCCTTTGATTTGATCTGTCTGACGAGGTCTTCGATTTTTCCTTTTTCAACCAGCCGCTCCGGGTAGGCGTATTTTTCATAATCGATCCCCATGGGAAAAACATCCACATTGACCAGGCGGCCATCGACGGAGAGTTTACCGAAGTTGTGCTCGTACCCTGAAATCCGGTATGCTGCACTCAAAAAATGCCGCATATAATCAAAGGTGTGAAAACCGATCTGATCGGCGCCCAGCACCCCTTCCAGTATCTCCTCCCGCCAGGGCAGTATCCTGAATATTTCGTAAGATGGAAAAGGAATGTGAAGAAAAAAGCCAATGGAAACGGTTGGGAATGCCTCGCGGATCATCGCCGGCAGCAGCAGCATCTGATAGTCGTGCACCCATACGTAATCGTCTTCGCGGATGATCTTGTTGATAACATCGGCAAATTTCCGGTTTACCTGTTTGTAAGCCTCCCAATAGTCGTCGTTGTAATTGGTGTATTGTGTAAAGTAGTGAAACAGCGGCCAGATCACTTCATTGCTGAAACCTTCGTAATAAAGGGATATTTCCTCCTGACTTAAAAAAACCGGAACGAGGCCGTCTTTGGCCAGTTTTTCTTTAACATCTTCCTGATCCTGTTTGCCGGTGATCTCCTGCCCGGGCCAGCCGATCCAGATTCTTTCGAGGTTGGTTTCCATTGAGGTCAATCCCGTAGCGAGGCCGCCGGCGCTTGGATAAAAATGCAGCTCCCCTGCTTTCTGGTCAATGGTGACCGGAAGCCGGTTGGAAACGATGATCAGTCTGGGCATGGTTGTGTGTTTTGAAAAGATGTTAGATTTTAGACGCCAGACAATAGACGCTAGATGGAAGATTTCAGAACATGTCACGCAAAGGCGCATAGGTAAGCTGTAAACAGTAAACAGAACACAGTCAGAAACCAGCAACTCGTAACTAACAACTCCAAACCATGAACCCCAAACCTGCCTGCCTTCCGGCTGGCCAAAAACTCCTTCAATTACGCAGGGCTTTTCTTTTTACGGCGGGTTTTGAAAAACTCAACGATTTCCTTTTCCTTCATAAATCCTAGATCCACGAAGGTTGATTTGACAAACTTTTTGATGTCCTGGTAATCCTTTCCGCGTTTGTCGGTATATTTTCTCAAAAGTCTTTTTACGTATTTCAGGCATAGCTCCTTCAATTCGTAATTGAAATGTTGGTTGGAAAACACATTCATGTAAGCTGGGAATATTTTCGAGAGTTCGAAATATTCGGGATAATCCTGCTCATCGAGGTTGTTCATAAATGTGCTGATATAATCCAGGATGGTTTGCCTGACGCAATGGTTAATATCGGAAAGACCCTCGTATTGGCTGTAAAAAACATTGACAGCCTCGATAGACTCTTCGGTAGTGTAACCTTTCGTGTGAACAAGGTCAAGTAGTTGGTAATATTTTATAAGCTGATCTGTCTTCTTTTTATCCAGGATCAGCGAAATGCGCTGATCGGCTTTGGCATCGATGGTCAGTTTGGTTTCGCGTGTGGCGATCAGGAATTGAAACCATTTTTCTTCAAACTCGGGATCATTTGAACGGATACGGTTGAAAGCTGTCATCAGATGAGCAAGGTCGGGTTTCGAAAGATCAAAAAACAAGCTGTACAAGCCAAGCAATTCAATGTATTCCGGTGTTTCCTGGAATTGTTTATTATCCAAAAACGCTTTCATTTCGTCGATGAAACTGCTGTTGTCCAGCGATGCCTGAATGCGGTAGTACAAAAATTTCCGCAGCGAGGGAAAGAGTATCTTCAATTCAGGCAAAGTGGTTGGAAATTCTGCGGTCAGGTAATGATCTTTTTTAAACTGGTTTTCATAACGGAAGAGCGCCGATTTCATCTCATTCGGATCGCGGTATTTCGGCAAATGCTGGCTCTGGAGAAAATACCGTATCCTTTTATTGGATATCTGGTTGATCAGGTTGGTCACCCAAATATCGCTGCTCAGCGCAAAACCGATCTGAATGGTTTGGCCGATCCGTTTGCGGATATAATCAAAATTGGAGGAGTTGCAGATCGCCAGCAAAATTTCCTCGAAATGAGCCTGCGGTCGGATGTATTTCAATTGATCGTTGAGTACTCCGCGCAATACGCTGAACCCCAAAATGCGGGACAGGAACAATCCTTCAAACTTTTCATCCAGCAATTCCTTCTCCAGCGACAACACCTGTAGTGGGTTTGAAATAGCTACTTCTTCGTAAAGTTCCTGGATATGCGGCTCGAAGTTATCTCGCAGCGCCTGGTAATACTCCTCCTCTTCCTCTTCCAGGTAATTTTGTAATTCTTCAGAATTTTGGATCGCTTCTGCAATCTCATTAAGGATTTTCAGGTATTTTTTATCGAGTGGTTTCATTGCTAAAACTTTATGAAAAATTTTATAAAAAAGGGCTTTTTAAAGGTAAACCTGGCAAACCATTTAAGGTCGGCCAGGTTTTGATTTTCTTTAAGTTTCCGGGATTCAACATCCCGGATCAAGGGCGAAGTTAATCATTCTTTTACAAAATCCGAAATACCGCTTCACCGCTTTTTTTAATTTAAGAGTATGTCTAAATTTTCATGATCGAGCGAAAGCGAGCAAATTTTATTATGAACAAGGCAAAAAACGCAGACGTACCTGGAAGGTACGGCGAGGCTTTTTAACGCAGTACAGAATAAAATTGGCCGTTTGCAGCCGATTGATGGAAGTTTAAACATACTCTAATGAAGTTGCCACAAAAAAATTGCCCTCCTGAAAACAGAAGGGCAATTTTTAAATTTTTATGGTCTAAAAACTAATTTACTATTCTTCGTCTTCTTTCTTCTTTTCATCTTCCTGCTCCTCACCTTTTGCTTCAGCTTCTACATCTTCCTGTGTTTCGGCTTCGGCATCAGTTTGGGCATCCTCCTGTGCTTCTTCTTTCACTTCCGTTTTTGCTTCCGCTTGTACTTCTTCCTGCGTTTCTTCCTTCACCTCTTCTTTCGCTTCAGCTTGCGTTTCTTCCTGTACTTCGTCTTTTACTTCATCCTCTACCTGCACATCAGTGGAAGTTTCAACGGCAGTTTCTTCTTCAGTGGCATCTGTTTTTGCAGTTTCTCCTGAGAAAGATTCAACGGTAGTTTGTTCCACAGAATCGGCAAAGGATTTTTGTTCTTCAACGGCAGGTTTGTGTCCGTCCTTTTGACCACCGCCTGCGGCAGCCAATGGAGAATCCGACTTTTTGGGCTTACCGGAAATCTTCTCCATCTGTGCTTTTTTCTCTTCCATGACCTGCTGACGATGAGCTTCGATCTTGGCTTCTTTCGCAGCGATCCATTCGTTGTATTTCACATCTGCTTCTTCAACGGTGAGCGAACCTTTGGCTACGCCCCGCATCAAATGCTTTTTGTACATAACTCCCTTGTAACGCAATATCGCCCTGGCTGTATCGGTGGGCTGTGCGCCTTTCATCAACCAGTCGTAAGCCCGGTCGCGGTCCAGGTCGATAGTTGCGGGAGAGGTCATCGGGTTATATATCCCGATCTTTTCGATGAAGCGGCCATCTCTGGGCGCTCTGGCATCGGCTACCACGATGTGGTAAAATGGCTGCTTTGCGCGGCCACGTCTTTGTAATCTGATTTTTACTGCCATTTTATAGCTAAAATTTATTTGGTTTAACCATACCTGTTAATTCTCATCAAGAGGTCACAGGCTTTTAACGAGGTGCAAATGTAAACTTTTTTTGAGAAAAAATAATAATTTTTTAAAATTCGTCAGGTTTGACCGCACCAATATTGAAGTACAAACTTTTGATCTCCTAACAAGATCAATCCACCAAAAACTTCAACAAGAAACTCAACAACTTCACGCCTCAACAACTCAACAAACATGTAAATTATCCATCAATGCTGCGGTCTTTTACCTTCCAGCCGATCGACATAACCGACATCTCCGAGCCGCAATTTGACAGGAAAAGAAACTGTTTTCTCCAAATCTGCTTCAACTTTGCAAAAAAATGGCAGATGAGTGTAGGGATAGGTTTTCAGAAAAACAGGATGGCTTTTTTCTTTTAAAACGACTTGTTGGAGATAACCGGGGTGAAACGTGTGGCCGGCCAGACCCGGGACATACACCATTTCGTTGAAGTGAACGAATAACGAAGGTAATTCGGGCAGATTTCCTGGCTGCAAACCGGTTTGGGCATTCAGAAACCCTGCGTTGAAAATCATTGCAAAAATCAACATTTTAAATTTGCTTTTCATCTTTCGATTTTTTACTGCCTGCATACAACTCGTATTTTAAAAACTTGCACTCCAATGCGCCGTTGAACAAAGTTATGCTTCGTGAAGGGCGGAGGCCAATGTGTTTCAGGGCTTCGCGATTGGATGAAATGATCCAGGCCTCGTAACCCGGAAAAGCATGTTTCATGCGTTCACCGATCATTTCATAAAACTCATTGACCTGCTCCTCTTTCAGCCTTTCGTCGTAAGGCGGGTTGAACATCAGTATTCCTTTTCCGGAAGGAGCTTGCAGTGCTTCGAATTTTTTGCGCTCCAAAACGATCTGGCCGGCAAGGCCTGCCGCTTCGGCATTTCTTTCCGCAATGCGGATCGCCTGGAAATCCTTGTCAAATCCATAAATTTTGTGTGCGAAAGTGGTTTGGTTTTCAACAGATACTTTGAGTATCTCCTCCCAAAGTCCTTTGTCGAAGTTTTTCCATTTCTTAAAACCGAAATCCTCTCGTTGGCTTTGAGCCGGAATGTTCCGCGCAATCCGCAACGCTTCGATCAAAATGGTGCCGCTGCCGCACATCGGGTCGATAAAATCACAATCTTTTTTCCAGCCGGAAAGCAGGATCATCGCTGCGGCAAGTACTTCGTTGATCGGCGCTTCCAGCGCTTCGTTGCGGTATCCCCGCTTGTGCAAGGACTCCCCCGAACTGTCGAGCGACAAGGTACATTGATCGTCGTTGATATGCACGTTTACCCGGAGGGTCGGATTGACGGTGTTGATATTAGGTCGGCGGCCAAAGTTGTCCCTGAACTGATCGACAATGGCGTCTTTCGTTTTTAAAGCGATATATTTTGAATGCTTGAAATACTTTGAATGCGTCAGCGCATCAATCGCCAGCGTGTCGGCAGGCTGCATGAACTGCGACCAGTCGATAGCCTTTACTTTGCTATAAAAAGCGCTTTCGTGACGGGCACGGAAAGTATGGAAAGGAACAAGGATGCGGAGGGCAGTTCGCAATTCGAGGTTGGCGCGGTAGAGCAGCTTTTGGTCTCCGGAAAAAGATACCGCCCTTTTCAGCATCTGGATATTTTTTGCGCCCAGTTGTTGCAGCTCCTGAGCTAATACAGTCTCAAGGCCTTGAAAGGTCTTTGCCAGGAATTGAGAATTGGAGGATAAATTCAAAATCGGATTTTAATTGTGGAGATTATTGTTCTGCTTCGGCATTTGCACTTTTTTTTCGAAAGAAAAGCCTTTTGAAAAACTTCTTTTCAAATTCCCAAAAGAAAGAAAACTGGCCAAAGATCGCCCCGTAGATCAGGAGCAGTATATTGTAAATGGGAAGGATCAGAATGAAATAGATCACGCTGTGTAACCAGTTCTTTTGATTTTCCCCGACAATGAAATCCAATATCGGAGCTTTGATGAAAAGCACGGTGGTTCCCGTCAGCGCAAAGACGATCAGGATAATGACCACCCTGAAAGCTGACACGCCCCAGCGTTCCTGCAACCTGGCGAACCATCCTTTTTTTTCTTCTTTCATAAGTTTTTAAAGATAATAGAGGTGTTCAAATTTAACGATGAAAGGTTGATCATTGCTGGTTGCTGGTTGCTGGTTTCCCCGACCACAGCCTGCCACGCTACAAGCGTGGCCGATGGCAGTGACACGCGTGTCGGGATTTCTAGCCTGCCCCGACTGGTCCGTTCACTGTTCACTGTTCACTGTTTCCTTTCTTACATACTCACACTCACACTCAAAACTGTTTCGCCCACTTCAGGTTCTGCACCCATCAAAATTTTATTTTTGAACAACCCTAATAAATCTGGTTTAGCGTATGTAGTTTTTTAGCTTAATAGTTTCAACCCAATTTTCAAAATGATCTCATTGAACTCAGGTTTGGAAAACGCCGACGTTGAATTTCTCAACCGGGGCATTATTCGCAGCTTCGATGCCCGCTGAAATTATATTGCGGGTATCGAGCGGATCGATGATCGCATCCACCCACAAGCGAGCTGCGGCGTAGTAAGGTGAGGTTTGTTCATCGTAACGCTCTTTGATCTTTTCGTACAATTCCTGTTCTGCTTCCTGGCTTAATTCTTCGCCTTTGTTTTTTTTCGTGGAAACCTGGATCTGGGTCAGCACTTTGGCGGCTTGCGCTCCGCCCATGACAGCGATTTTTGCAGTAGGCCATGCAACGATCAGGCGGGGATCGTAGGCTTTACCACACATGGCGTAGTTGCCCGCACCATAAGAGTTGCCGATCACAACGCTGAATTTTGGAACCGTTGAATTGGAAACTGCATTGACCATTTTTGCGCCGTCTTTGATGATGCCGCCGTGCTCCGATCTTTTGCCCACCATAAATCCGGTGACGTCATGTAAAAAAACGAGGGGTATCTTTTTTTGATTACAATTCAAAATAAAACGGCTGGCTTTATCCGCCGAATCGGAATAGATCACACCACCAAACTGCATCTCGCCCTTTGCATTTTTCACTACTTTGCGATTGTTGGCGACAATACCTACCGCCCAACCATCGATCCTGGCGTAGGCGCAGATAATGGTTTGTCCATAACCTTTTTTGTATTGGGTCAGCTTCGAATCATCCACCAGGCGTTTCAGAATTTCAAGGGTATCGTAAGGTTTTGAAGGGTCTTCGGGAAAAATTCCGAGAATTTCATTTGGGTCTTCTTTGGGAAGTTGCGGCTTTTTGCGGTCGAACCCGGCTTTATCGAAGGTGCCAAATTTATCAACCAGTTCTCTGATCGTGTCGAGGCAGGTTTTGTCATCCGGCATTTTATAATCCGTGATCCCTGAAATATCGCTTTGGGTGGTAGCGCCGCCGAGTGTTTCTTTATCGATTTCTTCGCCGATCGCTGCTTTTACAAGGTAGGGGCCTGCGAGGAAAATAGACCCGGTTCCTTCCACGATCAGCGCTTCATCCGACATGATGGGCAGATAAGCGCCACCCGCAACACAACTCCCCATAATGGCGGCGATCTGTGGGATCCCTGCACTCGAAAGTTTGGCGTTGTTTCTAAATATTCTGCCGAAATGTTCTTTGTCGGGAAATATCTCATCCTGCATGGGTAGAAACACACCGGCGCTGTCAACAAGGTAAATAATGGGCAAGCGGTTTTCCATGGCGATTTCCTGGGCACGGAGATTTTTTTTCCCGGTGATGGGAAACCAGGCGCCGGCTTTCACAGTGGCATCGTTGGCAACGATCATACATTGCTTCCCCGAAATATACCCGATGCCCATAATCACTCCTCCGGCAGGGCATCCTCCGTATTCTTTGTACATTCCATATCCTGCAAAAGCGCCGATCTCAAAAAAATAGCTGTCTTCATCCAGCAGATATGTTATCCTTTCCCTGGCAGTCATTTTGCCTTGATTATGCTCCTTTTCAATTTTTTTTTCACCGCCTCCCATGTAAATTTTATCGAGCCGGTGCTGCATTTTCGACACTGCGAGTTTGAGAGCGTCTTCATTTTTATTCCATTCAATATCAACTTTGGGCATAATCTGTTTTTAAATTATTTAAAATTTTAAATGGACGCCGCGAAAATACAAAAAAGACCTGACAGCAAATTAAAACTATCAGGTCTTTTGATTTTTACAATCGGACGGATCCCGGATCGAATTACAAGGGGAAGGCGTAATAATATTCGCCTGGATAACTTTCGTAGATGCCTTCGAGCATGATTTTACCGGATGCGTTTTCGAGGATTTTAACGACATCATCCACCCCCGATATTTCAAAATCATTGATCTTGGTGATGATGAAGCCTGGATCCATGTTGGTTCTCTCAATTTTACTCCCTCTGACGATACTCAGCACGTAAACGCCATTCACTTTGAGGTGTTGTTTTTCCGTGTTGGTCAGGTCGCGCAGTTCGAATCCCAATTCTTTGAGCATAGAACCATTGCCGATGATAGCCGTAGTGTTGCTTTTGTTTTTCAGGATGACGTTGGTTTTGTATATTTTGCCTTTCCGGATATATTCCACGCTTACGGAATTGCCAGGCCTGAACCGGGCGACTTTTTCCTGAAGCTCGGGGATCGTTCGCGTTTTGGAACCATTGATGCTGATGATGACATCGCCGCGCATCAACCCCGCATCATGGGCGCCGCTTTTGGGGGTGATCCTGGAAATATAAATTCCTTCGACGCTTTCCAGTCCGAGATCTTTTGCCAGCTTATCGTCCACCTCATCGATCCCGATGCCCAGCATACCGCGTTGTACGGTGCCGAATTCTTTTATATCATAAATGATCTTGCGAACGAGATTTGCCGGTATGGCGAAGGAATACCCTTCGTATCGCCCGGAACGGGTGATGATCGCCGTGTTGATGCCTACCAGTTCGCCATTGGTATTGACCAGGGCGCCGCCGCTGTTTCCGGGGTTGACGGCAGCATCGGTCTGGATGAATGATTCTATCTTGTATTCACCTTCGAGGATGTCGATGCTTCTTCCTTTTGCGCTGACAATACCCGCGGTGACCGTAGATTCAAGGTTAAAGGGATTGCCCACGGCCAGCACCCATTCGCCTACACGAATGGAATCGGAGTTTCCAAAAACGAGGTAAGGAAGCTTTTGGGCTTCGATCTTCAGGAGGGCAATGTCTGTCATGGGATCGGAACCGACCAGTCGGGCTTCGTATTTTCTTTTGTCATTAAGGGTAACTTCCAGGGTAGTTCCTTCTTCGATCACATGATTGTTGGTGACGATATAGCCGTCGGGGGAGATCATCACTCCCGATCCGGAAGAACCGGAAAATTCATTGCTCCACCATTCCAATTGGGAAGAGGAAGTAGCTTTGATGTTGACAACCGCCGGGGTGACTATTTCAGCGGCTTTGGTAAAGCTGGTTGGCGCTGCGGAATGAAAAGCCCTGGAAGGAGGAAACTGGCTTTGTTCTTCATTAAAATTGGTATATTTCACTGGCACTTGTTCACGAATGATAATTCCCTGCGGCTCTTCAAATTGTTTGTAAACCAATACGGAAACGATAGCGCTAATGACAGAAACGGCTATGACAAGAACCAGATTTTTCATATAAAAAGAAGTTAGAAGGTTTGTTAAATTAAGTCGATAATTCTCCAAAAAACTGTGGAAGGGATCAATTTAAAAAGTTACGGTATGTTAAAATAATATAGTTAGACGAAATTATCAATTAAATCTATGTAAATTGTCGTTTATCATGAAAAAATTACCTGACAGCAAAATTGATTTTCCGACACGTTTTCAAAACGCATTTTTCAATCCTGTTAGTGTAGAAAAAACTTTGCCGAAACACGCTGTACATCCTGCCTCCGGAAATGACGAAACACAAGAACGATCCGCACGACGACCAAAAAGATACTAATGAAGAATATGCCGGAAATATCTGGGGATGGAAATTTTCATTTATTTCACTTGGCATAATTGTAGTAATGCTTTTATTAATGTTATACAGATATTCTGTTGTCAATAATTCCCCCCCTGTTAATGACGATCAGCGCATAATTTATGACAAAGACTCTTCTGAATTGAAAAGTCAGTCTGTCGATTAATTCTTATTTTTTAATTAAATATTTGGAGCATATGAGCATGTCCACTACTATTTCAGCCCTTTTACTATTATTTGGCGCATTTGATAACTCATCTGTAGCCTCACTCGAAAATACTCCTTTCGCTGGCCATACAAATTTTATTGCGGCTGCCGATGAAACACCCGCTTTTCACATCAGTGGAAAAGATGTTTGCCTAAACGAAACCTTTACCGTTCCTATGAAAGTCACCAGCTTTGACATGATCACCAGTTTTCAGTTTACTATCAACTGGGATCCCGCAATGATGACATTCATTGATGTAAGCGAAGTCGCCGCCGAACTTGGAAATACAATGTTGTTCAATATGGCAGATGTTGATGAAGGAACTTTGACGGCTTCCTGGTACGACTCGGATGTAAACGGTGTTACCGTTGAAGATTTTACAGCATTGTTTCAAATGGAATTTACTGCACTGGCAGACAATCAGACTGCCATTGACATCCGATTTGAGAACGAACCCACAATGATGGAAGTTTCCGGTGTGGTTGACAATGACATCATGCTAATCGAATCCGATTTTTTTGATGGTCAGGTCAATGTTAATGTTCAGGAACTGGAAGGTTATGAGATTTTCCACGACATCAACGATCACAATTTAGGGGGTGTGAACATCAGTATTAAAAACGGAACCCCACCTTTCACATTCCTTTGGTCGAACAATGTGGAAACCCAAAATCTCACCAGCGTTGGGATCGGCGATTATACCGTAACTGTTACTGATTCAAAAGGTTGTATCGAAACTTTTGGGCCTTTTACTGTCGAAAATACCCTTGATGTTAAAAAGATCAGTTCCTTGCAGCATTTTGGTTTACAACCCAATCCCGCTTCCGAACAATTGTTTGTCAATGCAACTTTCGAACAATTGGAAAAACTCGATATCGTGATCTTCAATATTCTGGGAGAAAGGGTTTTGTTCGAACAGCAGGAAACCGCCAACCTGAATCTGCAACTGGATGTTTCCAGCCTGAACAACGGAACTTACTTCCTCCAACTGAGAACATCCAACGGCTTCCATACCGAAAAACTGGAAATAGTGCGCTAAATAAATTCATTGTTCAAGTATATTTGCAGCGGTTAGAACCATAGCGTTCTAACCGCTGTTTCTGTTTACAATTATTCCTCATCAATGCGCATTTCTTTTTATAAATATCAAGGCACCGGCAACGATTTTATCCTGATCGACAACAGGGATGGAAACCAGTTTTTTAAACAAAACCCAAACCTCGTAAAACAACTTTGTGACCGCAGGTTTGGCATCGGAGCCGACGGACTGATCCTGCTCGAAAACCAACCGGGTTACGACTTCAAGATGGTTTATTTCAATTCAGACGGTAATGAAAGCAGTATGTGTGGAAATGGTGGGCGCTGCGTATCTGCTTTCGCGGCCTATCTTGGCATCATCAATGAAAAGTGTAAATTTCTGGCTGTTGACGGAGAACACGAGTCGATTGTCAAAGCGGACGAAGATTGGGTGGAATTGAAAATGTCGGACGTCTCAACTATAGAAAAAGGTGAGGATTATTTTGTACTGAACACCGGCTCACCACATTACGTCATTTTCGTGGAAGACATCGACGACATCAATGTAGTGGAAAATGGCCAGGCCATCCGTTACAGCAAGCGATTTCGCGACGAAGGGATCAATGTCAATTTCGTAGAAGCGGCAAAAGATAAATTGATTGTTGCCACTTATGAAAGAGGCGTAGAAGATGAAACCCTCTCCTGTGGCACTGGCGTTACAGCTTCGGCCATTGCCTATTCCCTCCGCAACCCAACAAGGACCAACGACGAAGTATCTGTTGAAACAAAAGGAGGTTCGCTCCTCGTCCGGCTGGAATCTGCAAACGATAATGGCTTCAAAAACATCTGGCTGTGCGGGAAAGCAGAACTGGTATTCAAAGGTGAGGCCAACATCAATTGAACCGGATCGGGATCAATTCAAAATTTTCAGCTTCGCAGTTTCAAAACTTTCCTACTCAAAATCTTCATCATCGCCGAGCTCCAGCTTCGCGGCGGCAAGTTCGTTGAAGGCATGCGTTTCGCCCTGCGTTCTGGCAATTTCCATCCCGGTTTTGTAAGTTGAAAAAGCTTTTTCAAACTCCTGTATTTTTTCATATAGCTTTCCCAGATGATAATAAGTGCCCACGTACATCTTGTCTGTTTCCACGAGCTGAAGAAAATATTTCAGGGCATTGTCGAGGTCGCCTGAGCTTTCATATTCCTTTGCAATTGCAAATTGAATAAACGAATCTCCGGGGTTGTTTTCCAGGAATGAAAAGAGTTGTTGTAACCTGTCGGAAGCCATGATTTTATTGGGTAAAAAATTTCAAAATTCAGTTTATAAACTCCTTATTGGAAAATACACAATTTTTTGAAATTCAATTAGTTAACAAATCGAAAATACGCATCGTGAAAATTACCAGCCGCTTTATGATTTGTCGGGATTTTATCTATATTTGCAGCAATTTTCCAAGGGCGATTTATTCCGTTCAAAAGTAATAAAGTTTTTCAGACTTGCTGATCCATTTTGAACGAAATCGCAAATGGCACTTTTCAAATCGGCGAACCCTTAACTGCCTTAACAAATCGGCCATAATTTGAAACCAAATTCCAGAATTTACTTAAAATCTGAATAAAATCCTGAAAATGAAGTTACTTGTTTGTGTCAGTAAAACTCCGGAAACAACGGCAAAAATAGCATTCAATGCTGACGCCACCGAGTTCAACACTTCCGGTGTGCAATACATCATCAACCCTTATGACGAATGGTACGCGCTGGTTCGCGCGCTGGAACTGAAAGAACAAGCGGGCGGAACGGTTACGATCATTAATGTTGGCCCAGCCGACAACGAAACCATCATACGAAAAGGGCTTGCTATCGGTGCCGACAATGCCGTCCGGGTAGATGCCGATCCGAGAAGTGCGTTATTTACCGCAAAACAAATTGCCGAACATGCAAAAGCTGAAAACTATGACATCATTTTTCTCGGCAAGGAAACCATTGATTACAATGGCGCGGAAGTAGGCCCAATGCTGGCGGAATTACTGAACCTGCCCTTTATTTCTTTCGGCAACAACCTCCAGATGGAAGGAAACAAAGCCATCGTCTCCCGCGAGATCGAAGGCGGTACGGAGGTCGTAGAGGTGCAAACACCTTTTGTGGTGAGCGCTGCCAAAGGCATGGCCGAGCAGCGAATCCCCAACATGAGGGGAATTATGATGGCAAAGCAAAAACCTTTAAACGTGATCCAGCCGGTCGAAGCTGAAGAGTTGACAAAAGTGGTGCAATTTGAATTGCCTAAGGCTAAATCTTCCGTGAAAATGATCGACCCGGAAAACATGGACGAACTGGTCAGGCTCCTGCACGAAGAAGCCAAAGTGATCTGATCCGTTAATTAATTCAACAAAACTTTTAACCTGAAAAAAACAAAATATAGCAATGGTTCTTGTATATGCAGAAAACCAAAAAGGTAAGTTCAAAAAAAACACTTTCGAAGCTGTAACCTATGGGAAAAAACTGGCAGAAAAACTGGGTAAGGATTGCGTAGCGCTGGTCTTGGGAAATGTAACCGACGACCCTTCCGGGCTGGGCGTTTACGGCGCTTCCAAAGTCTATCATATCAATGATGCGGCGTTGAGCCAATTCGACAGCCAGGTATTTACCAATGTGATCGCACAAATGGTGGAAAAAACAGGTGCTGAAGCGGTTATCCTCAACCACAGTTCCACCGGAAAATCGTTGCTCGGAAGGCTGTCAGTGAAGCTGAACGCCGGTTCCGTTTCAGGTGTGAATCAACTCCCGTCCACCGACGGTGGATTCAAAGTCAGGAAAAACGTATTCTCCGGAAAGGCAATCGCGGAATTCCAGATATTTTCACCGATCAAGCTGATCTCCCTCATGGGAAATTCCATGGCGCCCTCCGCCACCGGTGCCTCCGCCCCGGTTGAAAATCCCGAAGTCCAGATTCCGGAGCGAAAGATTACAATCAAAGAATTAAAAACCATAGATGGAAAAGTGCCTTTGCCCGAAGCGGAACTGGTGGTTTCAGCAGGCAGAGGTATGAAAGGGCCTGAGAACTGGGGCATCGTAGAAGACCTGGCCGAAACCGTAGGCGCAACGCTGGCTTGCTCCCGCCCCGTGGCAGATACCGGCTGGCGCCCTCACCATGAGCATGTCGGTCAAACCGGCGTAGCCATCCGCCCCAACCTGTACATTGCGATCGGGATCAGCGGAGCTATCCAACATTTAGCAGGGGTAAACAGCTCGAAGGTCATCGTTGTTATCAACAAAGACCCGGAAGCTCCGTTTTTTAAAGCTGCAGACTACGGTGTTTGCGGAGATTTGTTTGAGGTAGTTCCAAAGTTGAGGGATGCTTTTAAGAAATTCAAATCCTCCAATTGAAATAAATTTTGATGCATGATTTCTGCAAAGGCATTCCGGTTGATGATGTTTTAATATTATTTTTATAATTCTTACATTTGTCCGCGATGACGGGAAGTATATTTGAACTTTTGGATTAATATTGTAAATTGTCAAACGGTCGGCAATTAGGTGTAAACGCTTGATTTATTAAAAATTTCCCGGTTTTCTAAGTGGTTGATATTCAGATAAACGGAATAGTGTTTGCCTCGATTATTTTCTTTAAAACTCCGGCCAGGCATTCAATCACTCGTGATCTGGGTTTTAGACAAAAATCTTTTTTAAGGCATTTAAAAACCAGGTATAATCCGGCCCCAAGAAAATTAAAATTTTCGATTAATGAAAAAAATAGAACTGGACATAGTAGCTCTTTCACATAGCGTGACGCAATCCCATAATTATGCAGTAGTACTCGGAGAACAGGAAGGCTCCAGGAGGTTGCCCATCGTGATCGGAGGGTTTGAAGCTCAGGCTATTGCTGTGGCGATGGAAAGAATGAGCCCGAATCGCCCGCTCACCCACGATCTGTTTAAAAATGCCCTCGAAGTTTTTGACATTGAATTGAAAGAAGTAGTTATCAATAATTTGCTCGATGGTATTTTCTACGCCCGGCTGATCTGTGTAAAAGATGGCAAAGAGCTGGAAATCGACAGCCGCACTTCCGACGCTTTGGCTATGGCCGTTCGCTTCAATTGCCCGATCTATACTTACGAATTTATCCTCGATGCCGCAGGAGTGATCCTGGAAGAGCCGGAAGGCGAACCTTCTGAATCCGGCGAATCACCGAAAAAAACGCGGCGGAAAAAGAAAAAAACCGTTCCGGGAGGTTCAACCTCCCTGTCCTCTCATTCGCTTGAAGAACTGGAGATCATGCTCAAAGAAGTGCTCGGAGAGGAAGATTACGAAGAAGCGGCCAAGATCAGGGATGAGATCAAAAGGCGAAAACCCGAAGAAAACGAATAAAATATTTTCGATAATTCCTTTTTGCAAAGGCGGTTTGGATCAGTTCAAACCGCCTTTGTTATTTTGCGCATTAGGATTTCGGAAGCAATATCGATCATGGCCTCGTCGATATCGAGATGGGTACAAAACCGGACCGTTTGCGGACCAAACGGAGAAGCCAGAACATTGTGTTTTTTGAGCATTTTGATAAACGAAGCGCTCGTCAGCGGAGGTTTTACATCGAAGATGACGATGTTGGTCTGAACCGGCCGGACGTTCTCTACAAAGCTCAGTGACTTTAAAACTTTCTCCAGCTTCTTTGCATGCTCATGGTCGATCTTCAGCCTTTCGATATGGTGATCCAGGGCATAGATCCCCGCTGCTGCGAGATAGCCTGCCTGCCGCATTCCGCCTCCCAGTACTTTTCTGACACGCCTCGCTTTGTGGATGAATTCGAAGTCGCCGATCAATAGAGAACCCACCGGCGCTCCAAGCCCTTTTGAAAGGCAAATCGAAATGCTGTCGAATAGTTTTCCGACGGCAATGGGTTTGTCTCTCGTTTCAACCAGCGCATTGAAGATCCTGGCGCCATCGAGGTGCAACCGCAATCCGTTTTCTTTGCACAATTTATGAATAGGCTTTAATTCGGCGAGCGCATAATAACTTCCTCCGCCCTTGTTGCAGGTATTTTCAATCACCACGAGCCTGCTTCTTGGGAGCCAGTCAAATTCAGGTTTGATCGCATCCTTGATCTGCTTTGCCGTGATCTTGCCATGCTCCCCCTTGATGAGGTTTATCGCCACGCCGCTGTTGAAACTATAACCTCCGGTTTCATATTGATAAACATGTGAGCCTTCCTCACAGATCACTTCATCGAGCCGCTCGGTATGGAGGTTGATAGCGATCTGGTTGGTCATCGTCCCGGAAGGGCAAAACAATGCGGCTTCCTTTCCAAACATGGCAGCCACCTTGGCTTCGAGCAGATTGACAGTGGGATCTTCTCCGAAAACATCATCGCCTACTTCTGCCGCCATCATGGCCTGAAGCATGCGTAGGGTTGGTTTGGTAACAGTGTCGCTAACTAAATTGATGATCATAACGGTTTCGTTTTTTTGATATGATGTGCAAAATTCCTTTCGGCGATAAGCACCCCCAACTTAAGATAAAATGAATTGAAATTTCAGATTTAGCACGTATATTTTTAGGGTTAATGTTTCTTTTTGGCTTTTTGTAAACGTGTGATGAGGTATTCCCGATTTCATCGTCCCGCTTTTTCTCGAAAAAGCGGGATTCGCTTCGATGTGGTGTTGTGGTGTTGTGGTCAAAACTAGAAACTAGAAACCAGCAACTTAATATAAAAGCTACGGACAAGCGATCTCCTCCCCCTTATCATTGAAAACATGAATGTCGAAACCTGGATGAGCGAGGCACTTTGTTTCGACAAAATCAATGATATCCTGTTCACGGGAAGGATCATACAAGAAGAGGAAAGGATTGCTAAAACCTGAATCGGGTTGGTCGGTGAGCGTCAGGGAATGATCCTGGGAAATATTGAAATAGCCGTACCAGCCATCGGCATGGGATTCCGAAAAGTTGGTTGCACCGGCAATGTCTTTCAGGTCTTTGGTGATATTTTCTGCCTGTTGTTTATCGGCTTCAGCGCTGTAACCCACATAACCCCAGATCGTATTTTGCGGGATTTTGTAAAGCAAATTGTGTTGAACTTTAAATCCATCCTGTGTATTCATCAGCAAAAAGTAATAATCTTCGCTTACGGTGAGTGTACCGCTGTTGAAAACGACGTCTTTTAAGTTGATCTGGAATTTGTACGACATTATTTCAAGACTTTCGAGCGGAAGATCGAGCGTAGCCGGCGCTTCGCCGGGAATGCAGGTTTCGGGGTCGGAGATATCGTACAGGGAAAGCACAAAGCGGTTTTCCGAATCGTCAAAATAGAAGTCATGCTCAATCACGGCATTGAGGCAATCCTGGTAATCTACGCTTCTGATCCTGATCTTGAAGAGTCTTTCATCATTGTTGATCTCTTCAAAAAGGTCCACATAAAAGTCGTTTTCAACATTGATGATCACACTGGGGTCCAGCTTATCCTGCTTACAATTGCCAAGGGCAATAAGCAAAAACATCAATAACCCAAATTTTAATTGTCCTCTCATCTTCCTGTTGGTTATAGTTTGAAGTTCGTAGTTTGATTAGATAAACTGAGAGCAACAAATTGTTGCTTTCCAGACAATGAATAAAATTATGCCTTTTATCAATACCTCAAAAACGCCACCGCGCTGAAAATGCTGCCTGATTTTCCGGCTTTTCTGTACAAGAGCCGGTTCTGATTTAATTTTACGAGGTTTATGGCAAAATTGCTCCTTTTTTTAAAGACAATGTTATTTTATTTAAATGGTTCGATATCCGGCAATCTACTTTTCTCCAGTGTTTCTTACACAGTTCCATAGCTTTTGAAGGTAGTTTTGTCCATGAGAAGCCACCATTGATCCATAGAGTTTGGCAAACAATAGCAATTTGCTATCATTGCAACGACTTTTTGGAAAGTCCGAAATCACGAATTTCAAATATGATAGAATTAAAAAACATTCGCAAATCCTATAAGACAGATTTTACAAACCTCGAAGTGCTAAAAGGCATCGATCTTTTCATAGATCGGGGAGAGTTCGTTTCCATCATGGGTTCTTCGGGAAGCGGCAAATCCACGCTGCTCAATATCCTGGGAATTCTGGATGAATACAATTCCGGCGAATATTTCCTCGACGGCACCTTTATCAATAATCAGCTTTCGCAAAAACAAGCGGCTCTGTACCGCAACCGTTTCATCGGTTTTGTTTTCCAGTCTTTCAATTTGCTGAATTTCAAAACGGCCCTTGAAAACGTGGCATTGCCACTGTATTATCAGAAGATAGACCGCAGGCGTCGCCAGGAACTGGCTATGGAATACCTCGATCGGGTAGGCTTGAAGGATTGGGCGCATCACCTTCCCAACCAGCTTTCCGGCGGCCAGCAGCAAAGGGTCGCTATCGCAAGGGCGATGATCGGAAAACCCAAGGTCATCCTCGCTGATGAACCCACAGGAGCACTCGATTCCGTAACTTCACAGGAGGTCATGAAACTGTTCAAGGAAGTCAATGACGAAGGGATCACCGTGATCATCGTAACCCACGAAACCGATATTGCAAATATGACGAACAGGATCATCCGCCTCAACGACGGCATCATAGGAGAAAATATTTTATTGCAAAAAAGCAATACAGTCGGTTGAAGTTTTTACTTTTATCGGAACACATCAACTAATCAATCATTTTTTTAGAGCTTGACAGCTTTGATCACTTTCGCCCGATCATTGAAAATTTAAACAAGCTCAAATGTCAATCTATTAACAACCCACAAATAAATGATTGATTTCGACAAATGGCAGGAGATTTTCAGCAGTATGCGGCGGCATCGCTTGCGTACCTTTCTCACCGCACTCAGCGTGTGGTGGGGTATTTTTATGTTAGTGATCCTGCTGGGTATGGGCAACGGATTGCAAAACAGCGTGGAGCATAACTTCCGGGACGACGCCATCAACAGCATCTGGATGTACCCCGGTCGTACCACAAAACCCTATAAAGGGTTGCCGCCAGGGCGGTATATCCGGTTTACAAACGACGATTACGATCTGATAAAAAGCAAAGTACCGGAGGTTGAATTTATCACCGGGCGCTATTATTTGCGCGGCGAATACAATGTCAATTATAAAAACAAAAGCCTTTCCTTCGATGTGCGCTGTGTGCATCCCGACCACCAGGTTGTGGAAAATACCATCATGACATCCGGCCGGTTCCTCAACGATATGGACATCAAGGAATACCGCAAGGTTTGCGCGATCGGCAAAATCGTCGCCGCCGATTTTTTTAAAAACGGTACCGAACCTATCGGTGAATTTCTACGCATCAAAGGTACCGATTACAAGGTCGTGGGAGTTTTCCGCGATGAAGGCCACGAAAACGAAATGCGAAAGATCTACCTGCCGGTCACCACAACACAGCGCGTGGAATCAGCCAACGAAAGGCTCCACCAACTTATGGTTACGATTGGAAATGCAAGCGTGGAAGAATCCGTAAATATTGAAAACAAGATCAGGAATCTGCTCTCTGAAAGGCATAAATTTTCACCTGATGACGAACAGGCCATTTACATCCGCAACGGCGTGGAAAGCTTTCAGGAGTTCCAGACCGTCTTCGCATTTATCAAAGGTTTTATCTGGTTTGTCGGGATCGGAAGCATCATTGCCGGTGTGATCGGAGTGAGCAATATCATGCTCATCGTCGTAAAAGACCGCACCCGCGAGATCGGCATCCGAAAAGCTATGGGCGCAACGCCATTTTCCATTATCACCATGATCATGCAGGAGGCCGTTTTCCTGACGAGCATGGCGGGCTACTTCGGACTGCTATCCGGCTTCGGGCTGATCTACGCTTTGAATTACCTGATTATTGAAAATAATATCGAATTGGAATTCTTCCGCAATCCGGAAGTAGATTTCGTCACAGTGCTCACAGCCCTGGTGTTTTTGGTAATCTGCGGAGCGATCTCCGGTTTGATCCCGGCAATACAGGCGGTTCGGATCAATCCCGTGACCGCAATGAAAAATTGACAGCATGTATATTTTAAAGAATAGTGTTTTTATAACTTAAAAAGGTAGGGTAAATATTAGGGAGTTGCTAGTTACAAGTTGCTAGTTTCTAGTTCTAATTACCAGCCATAACAACAAATTGACAAACGTGTGACGCCAGCGGCGTTATCAGCAAATTAGCAAATTAGCAAATCAACAAATTAACACATCAACACATCAATACATCAACAAATGTTCGATCTCGACCACTGGCAGGAAATATTGATCTCCATTAAAAAGCACAAGCTAAGGACCTTCCTTACAGCGCTGGGCGTGTTTTGGGGTATCTTTATGCTGGTGTTTTTGATGGGTTCGGGAAAGGGTCTTGAAAATGGCGTCGTCGGACAATTTGGAACCCATGCCACCAATGCCCTGTATGTTTGGACACAACGAACCACATTACCTTACAAAGGCCTGCCTCCAGGCAGATTCAACCAGTTGACCTCCGACGATATCAAGGCTATCGAAGACCACTTTCCACAGGTGGAATATATCGCTCCGCGGCTTTTTGTTCCGGCGGGCGAGATCATTCATGGCAACAACTCCGCGGCTTTCGACGTGCGTGGTGAACGCCCGGATTTGTTGCATATCGATGCCATGCTAATATCCGAGGGCAGGTTTATCAATGACTTTGATATACAAAAACGGAGGAAAGTAGCCGTGATAGGCAACCGCGTCAGGGAGGTCCTTTTTAAAGGGGAGGAAAATGAAAGCCCTATCGGTAAAAATGTAAAGATCAACGGAGCGGAATACCTTGTCGTCGGGATATTCAAATCGAGTTCAAGAGGCGAAGAAGCCGTAGAAGACGAGCAAACCATTTTCATCCCGCTCACTACTGCGCAACAGGTAACGAACCGCCACAACGAGATCAATTGGTTTGTATGTACCATCGATAAAAATTATCGCATCGCTCCCATCGATGAAGGAATAAAAAGCTTGCTTAAAGACAGGCACCGGATCCATCCGGACGACCAGCAGGGGGTTCGGTCAGATAATATCGAAGAAGAATTCAGAGAGATCAACGGTTTGTTTTTCGGCATACGGTTGATCGTCTGGATCGTGGGCATTGGAAGCCTTTTGGCCGGAGTGGTCGGCGTCGGCAATATTATGCTTATCATCGTAAAGGAAAGGACAAAAGAGATCGGCATCCGAAAAGCATTGGGCGCAACCCCCGGTTCGATCATCAATATGATCCTGTTGGAATCCGTCTTTATCACTACCCTCGCGGGTTATTTCGGACTGTTGGCCAGTACAGGGCTTATTTTTATTATGAACACCGCCATTGGTGATGGGAGCGAATTTTTCGCCAACCCCGAAGTCGATATGGGTGTAGGGCTTGGTGCTTTGCTCATCCTGGTGATCTCCGGCGCTCTAACAGGTCTGATCCCGGCACTGCAAGCCGCAAACGTCAATCCCGTAGTTGCTCTGAAGGATGAATAGAACGGAAACCGGAAGCAGGAGGCGGTGAACAGTGAACGCATCACAACCAGCAACCAGCAACTTTTCAACACCATAATACCATAATACCATAATACCACATTACCATAATACCATAATACCATAATACCACATTACCATAATACCATATCGTATCCCGCTTTTTCTCGAAAAAGCGGGACGATGAAATCGGGAACACCATAACACCATAACACCATATCGTAGCGAATCCCGCTTTTTCTCGAAAAAGCGGGACGATGAAATCGGGAATACCATAACACCATAACACCATAACACCAAAAAAAAACCACAATGAGTAAAGGATGCGTAATAACCCTCGGAGTATTTTTATTGATCGTTTCAGTTTTATTAGGCGGCTATTTTTACAAAAAAAGTAAAAAAGACCCTGTCGTTTATGAATTGACAAAACCGGAGATCAAGGATATAGTAAAGAAAAGTATGGCTACCGGCTCCATCAACCCACGGCAGGAGGTTCATATCAAACCCCAGGTGTCGGGCGTCGTGGAAGCGCTTTATGTGCAGCCGGGGGTAATGGTGAAAAAAGGTGCACAACTAGCCCGCATCAAGCTGGTTCCGAGCGAGATCAATATCAACTCCGCACAATCGAGCGTAGAGCTTGCGCGTATCCGGCTCAAAGAAGCGCAGCGCGAACTGGAACGCCAGAAAGAAGTATTTGGCAAAAAACTCGACGTCGAACAAGCCCGCGTCAGTTTTGAAAATGCCAGCGTTGAAGAGAAGCGTCAAAAACAATTGTTCGATGATGGCATCATTTCCGAACAGACTTACAATACTTTCAAGATGGAAAAGGAATTGCAAAAAGCCGCTTTCGACAATGCCTTGATCATTTCCCGAAACAACCTCAAACAATTTGAAACGGAAGTGGACATCCGCACACAGGAATTGGAAGCTGCTATCGACAACCTGGCGCTGCTACAAGATGGCGCCTCGAAAAATTCAAAGCAGGTTTCCAACATCGTTGTATCCACCGTCGATGGTATGGTGCTGGACATTCCCGTGGAAGAAGGAACCTCCGTTATCGAAAGAAATAACTTCAACGAAGGTACCAGCATCGCTATCGTGGCCGATATGAATGCCTTGATCTTCGAAGGGAAAGTCGATGAATCCGACGTCGGAAAGCTGAAAGAAGGTATGCCGATCGAGCTGACTATCGGAGCGCTGGAAGATCAAAAGATCGAAGCCACACTGGAATACATTTCACCCAAAGGGATACTGGAAGAAGGCTCTGTCAAATTCGAAGTGAAAGCCGCCATCCAAATCAGGGATGACATTTTCCTTCGCGCGGGTTACAGCGCCAACGGCGACATCATCCTGGATCGCCGCGACAGCGTGGTTTCCATCAAGGAAAGAGATCTGATCTTTCAAAATGATTCCACTTTCGTGGAGGTTGTCATCGGTGATCAACAGTTTAAAAAAGTACCCGTAAAAACCGGCCTTTCCGATGGCATCCAGATCGAAGTGCTCAGCGGGATCGACACAACGACCCAGATCAAAGCACTTACCAACCCGGAGAGGTAAATCCCAAACAAGCTCTAAAAAATTAAAATCAAAAATGTATTTTTACTGCCGCCGTCAGCTCGCTTTGCCTGATGACGGCAGTAGCATTTGAACCACACACCCGCCCGTTTCCCTTTTCGGTTATTATAATAATTGTTGCTTTTTATCCCAAACCCTTTCCGGAATGATGAAAAAAATTACAATCCTGTTTCTTTGTTTAGCTTTTTTCAACCCTTTTAATTATTCACAAACTCCGATCTCCGATACCATCAACCATTATACTGCGGTTGTTGCCATAAATAATTGTAAAGGCATACTCACCGTGGAAGATACAACCGGTTTTGAAACCGGCATGAATGTCATCCTGATCCAACACAAAGGCATATCCATCAACGAAACCAATTCCGCTGCTTTTGGAAATGTGCTCGACGCAGGGTCTGCCGGTTTTTATGAAAAGAACGAAATAGATTCCATCAGTGCCAGCCACATTTTTTTAAAATACCAACTTCTCCACGATTATGACGCCAATGGAAAAGTGCAAGTGGTCACCATTCCCCATTATGAAAATGCCGTAGTCACCGAGCTATTGACCGCCCCTGCCTGGGACGGCGAAAAGGGAGGCGTTCTCGCGTTTTCGGTGGAAAACGAGCTAACGCTCGAAGCTGATATCGACCTTAGCGGCAAAGGATTCCGCGGAGGTATCTCCATTTCCGTCAATCCCAACAATTGTTCATGGCTCAACCAGCAAAACGATTTTTATTATGGTTTGAACAACTGGCGCGGTGCTGAAAAAGGCGAAGGCGCTGCTGATTTTATAGCCGGAAAAGAAGCCGGGAAAGGCGCTCAATTCAATGGAGGGGGCGGCGGCAACGACCACAACTCCGGCGGTGGTGGCGGAGCCAATGGCGGCACAGGTGGCCTGGGCGGCGAAAACGACGAACCCCAGACTTTTGGCTGCAAAGGATTCCATCCTGGCTTTGGTGGCAAAACCATCGCAGCTGACTCTTCGCGGCTGTTCTTTGGCGGTGGCGGCGGAGCCGGGCATGGCAACAACGATCTTGGAACAAACGGCGGAAACGGAGGTGGCATCATCATCATTGAAGCAGGATCGATAGTTTCCAACGGGTTTAAAATCATTTCCAATGGCGAAACGCCTCCCGACGGCTTTGCAGATGGCGCGGGCGGAGGCGGAGCGGGAGGTTCGATGGCGCTGAAATTCGATGTTATTGCGGATGCCTTATCATTAGAACTTAAAGGCGGAAACGGCGGATTGGTTAATAACAATAACGTACAACGTTGTCATGGGCCTGGCGGTGGCGGTGGCGGCGGGCAGTTGTTCATCGCTGCCGGAACCGGGAATTGGTCGATCGACCAAACCGGGGGCATTGCAGGCCTTTCGGTAAATTCCGCCGGTTGCCCCGATTCCAACAATGGCGCTGAAGATGGAAATACCGGTACAATGATCCAGTTTTCCGGACTTCCCCAAAGTAATATCATTGACATCCCGATAGAAATCGCGGCGCATCCGGCGGATCAGATCACTTGCCCGGAAATCGCTGTAATTTTTACCACTTCAGCTACAGGCAATTCGCCAAATTTTCAATGGCAGGTGGATGACGGCAGCGGATTCCAGGATATTTCCGATGGTGTACAATACTCCGGAACTACGACCGATACGCTGACCGTTTTGAACCCAACTGAACTGATGTCGGGATGGCTTTTCAGATGTATCGTTTCAAACAATTGCAACGAACTGGAAACCGAAAGCGCTATCCTGGAAGTCGTGGAGGCAGGTGTTTTGTTGGAGCAACCCCAGGCTGCCTCAGCCTGCGAAGGCGAAGGACTGCAATTTTCAATATCCGCCACAGGCAGCGGATTGGAATTTCAATGGCAGCTCGATGACGGCTCCGGATTTTCCGATCTTCCTGACAATGCAACCTATTCCGGCACACAAACCCCTACCCTGACACTTTCAACCATTGACCTTTCAATGGCTGGTTACATCTATCGCTGTGTAGTCACAGACGCTTGCGGAAATGAGCTGACCAGCGATGCTGCACAGCTAACAGTTCTATCCACGCCAGTTGCTCAATTTGATTATTCTGTAAATGCCAATGAAGTTGATTTCAACAACCTCAGCTTAAATGCCAATTCTTATGAATGGGATTTTGGCGATAATTCCGGTAGCTCGCAAAGCGATCCGAATCATATTTATTTGCAAAACGGGATTTACACCATACAACTGATCGCATTGAACGATTGCGGCGCGGATACCACTTTCCAGGAAATTGAAATTGAATTTTTGCAGGCACCAACTGCCGGATTTACGTTGAACAACGGAACGGGATGTGCGCCGCTACTGGTACATTTCACGGATCAATCAGCTGGTGATGTGGAATCCTGGCAATGGGCTTTTGAAGGTGGAAATCCCGCTACCTCTGTTGAGCAAAACCCTGTGGTTATTTACGAAAATCCGGGCTTGTTTGATGTCAGCCTCATTGTAAGCAATGCCGGCGGCAGCGATACGACAACCTACGAGGAACTCATCGAAATTCATCCGCCCGTCACTGCGGGTTTCACGTTTATTGTGAATGGAAACACGGTCACCTTTACCAATACTTCACAAAATGCTGTGAATTTCCAGTGGGATTTTGGCGATGGTTCCCCTTTCGCATCAGAAGCAAATCCAGTGCATGAATACGTTTTTCCTGGCGTTTACATGGTAACACTGGTAGCCACCAATCCGCTCTGCGGCAGCGCCATCACCCTGACTGTCGATGCAACTTCTTCCACAAAACAAGGCTCGGCTGACGAAAGTAGGATCGGGCTATTCCCAAACCCGGCAACCGAGTTGCTTACTATTCAGTTTGTTAACTTTGACGGGCACAAAAACATCAGGCTATTCAATACCAATGGACAACTGATCTTTGAAAAAAAGGAGGTTGAAGACCAGCAATTGGAAATTGGCTTATCGGCTTTTCCATCAGGAATCTATATCGTGGAGATTACAAGCGGTGAAGGGATTTTTGTTGGAAAATTTTTGAAGTATTGACAATTGTAGTTGAAATCAATTTTTTGAGCAGAATTGAAAACCAGTATGAATGCTATTTGTTATTTCAAATCGTTTACCCACTCTTTCACAAGTTTTGGTATCCTGTCAGCCACTTCCTTACCAAAAATCGCTTCATCGATAAACCCCATGTGTAGCATATCAATGATTCGGCAAAGATATGAACGTCCAAG
>CAZKDA010000016.1:0-4037 GCA_964551455.1 uncultured Saprospiraceae bacterium | reverse complement strand
ATGTGAAATAATCATCAACCATCAAATAATGCTTAACCTTTCTATTAACATTTTCTTCAACTTCTTTGAGTTCAAAACCATCTAAAAGTGTTTCATAAACTCCATCGGCAACACGGCTCCCAAAAGTTGTTGTGTAATAATACTCTTTGATTTCCCATATTGCAACCGGATTTATGACAGTTGGAAACGCTCCGTCAACCCGCCTTGAAAGGGTTCGCACAGGAAAGCCGTCCAAAGTTATGGCAGTTAACTCCATTGGATTATAATTACAAGGAACACCTCCGGCATTAGCTTCGATCAGCATATTGATGATACCTGTAAAAAAAGCAAAGTCCTTTTTCTTCCCGGATTGTCTATTTTTCGGAAGAGGGCAAGTAGGTTTAATATCTTTTTTCAATTTTTGGAAAAGCGTTTTAGCAGTTTTGGCATTCATTAAATTAGGTTCTACCTTTTCGAGAAGTACTTTCTTTCTATATTCAAAATAATCAATCATGATTTTGCCAAAATCCGTCCATTGATCTATTATTATCAGTTTTTCGTAGTTAAGCCCTTCCTGCTCAAATGTGTTTTTGACCTGCAAAATAGTGGGTATTACAAAATTCGGGTTAGGATTTTTCTTTGTACTTCGCTCAAAGTAACCCAAACGCTGGTTGAGTAATTTGACATTAGCCCAAAACTCTAAGCCCAAATCCAAGAACTTACTATTTGGTTTCATTCAGCGCTTTTTCGAATTCGTTGATAAACTCTTTCAGATTACTGCCAAGAACTTCACATATTTCTTTTAGTTCAATCAGATCAATTCTCCTTTCTCCGCTTTCAATTTTACTTATGAACGATTGAGGTACATCCAGTTTTTCAGCCAGGTCGATCTGCCTCAACCCCGCGCCAACCCTCAATCGGTATATTTGTTCAAGAAGTATTTTATATTCCCTTTTATGTAGGCTCTTGTTCATGGTTGACAAAGGTAATATCCGGTTTTGCCATATCCCAAATTAGGATAAGAACACAAAGGTTTGTATGTTTGCGAAAACTTAATTTCAATGCAGTTAACCATAGGACAAAAATACGCAACATATTACCCGCCAAAAACTCAGTTGCTGAAATGGGTTGGCAATAAACAACGCTTTGCAGGTGAAATAGCAAAATATTTCCCGATAGATTTTAATACTTTTTACGAACCTTTTTTAGGCAGCGGAGCCATTACCGCAACAGTCGCCCCAAAATCCGGAATCGGTTCTGATGTTTTCACCCCACTGATCGAGATATGGCAAACCCTTGCCGGACAACCTGAAGAATTGATAAGATGGTATGCAGAACGGAGAAATCGCATTAAACAAGAAGAAAAAGTCAAAGTTTATGAAGATGTAAAAGCTTCTTATAATGCCAATCCGAATGGTCCTGATTTTTTATTTTTATCAAGGTCTTGCTATGGTGGAATTGTCAGATTTAGAAAAGCGGATGGCTATATGTCAACGCCTTGTGGGGTTCATAACCCGATCACAGTTGAGAGTTTCGCCAAACGAGTAAAAGAATGGCATTCGAGGATAAAAAATGTTCAGTTCTTTCAAATGGACTACAAAGATGCTTTCAACAATGCAAAACGCGGCGATTTTATTTATTGCGATCCGCCCTATAGCCATAGCCAGAGTATATTATATGGCGCTCAGGATTTTTCACTAATCGGACTATTTGAAATGATCGATGAAGCTAAATCCAAAGGCGTTCGTGTTGCATTGAGCATTGATGGGAAGAAAAAATCTGGCGAATTTATTTGCGATTTACCGATCCCGAAGAAACTTTTTGAGCAGGAAATTTTTATCAGCGTCGGTCGGTCAATGCTAAGGCGGTTTCAAATGGAAGGGCAAACATTGGAAAAAGAGGTTGTAGCAGATCGTTTGCTTTTAACTTATTAAGCTATACTTGTTCACGGATAAACCCGCCTGACGGCAAGGACAGGTTTCGGATTTTTCTTTTCCCGAAATTTTCAGTGAACAGTTATACCGATCCCGACACGTCGGGAATTAATTTTTATAATCCGAAACCCGCCTGACGACACGGGCAGGTCTATGCGGTGTCGTGTATAAATAATTCATTTGAGAAAGTGCTGTTTGTTGTTTCGATGGCAATTTTCAGATCAGCCAACAATATTGAAACTTATATTAAACCCCGCTCGCGCGGCCTTTGCAAGGCCGTGTGTACGACCTGACTGCCGTGCACAATTAGGCAGGTTGTCAAGGCCTCTGGCCGGAGAGATCAATCCACTGCCTGCAACGCTTTGCGTTGTGAATTTTGTTTTTGCCCCATTCACCATAAGCTCCACCTACATCAAAACCTCAGCAAAAAAACAAAACCGGATCACTCCCTGCGAATGATCCGGTTTTGTTTATCCGGAAAGTTGAACCGCGATTTACCGCAGCACCACCAGTTTTTTTACATGCAACTGCTCGTCGTTGCCTAACATGAGGTGATAAGTGCCATTGGGCAGATGTTGCAGATCGAGCAGCGTTTCCACCTCCGTGGCAGCGGCTTGTACAATTTCAGAAAAAACCAACTTGCCGGCGGCATCGAATACTTTGAACCGCAAATCAAGCGCTGCATTCTGTTTGACTTCAACCATAAAAATTCCGTTTCCAGGGTTGGGGTAGATATTTATGTACAAATCAGTTGCAAGCTCCGCTGTGCCGGAAATATCGATGATGGTAGAACCGGAAACCTCGCAACCGTTCGCATCCTGGATGTAAAAAGTATATTCCCCGTTTTCCATATCCTCGAAGAAATTATTCGGTTGGAAATCGACCCCGTCGATGCTGTACAGGTAAGGTGGCGTTCCGCCGGAAGCGCCGAGGGTTACATCGTCCAGATCGACCATGAGATCAAGTATCAATTCCTCCGGGTTGACGATTTCAATGGCAGGGGAAGTAAAGGTGAATCCCCCTGAATCCATTACCGTGATCGTGTAACTACCCGCCGCCAACCCGGAAAATGTGTTTTCATCCTGGAAATCAACGCCATTGATGCTGTATTGGTAGGGCGGCACCCCTCCCGTAGCAGTGGCGGTAATACTTCCATCATTAATATTATAGCAGGAAATATCCTCGGAAGTGATGCTAAGCGCCAGCATCTCTACCATCACCGAGGCACTTAGCTCGATCTCACAGCCATTCTCATCTACAACAACAATTGTGTAATCGCCAGTCGAATTTCCTGGAAACAGGTTGCTGCTCTGGAATGCTCCGCCGTTTAGACTATATTGCAAATTGCCGGTTCCGCCACTGGCATTCACCGTGATGTCGTAACCATTGACATCCGCCGTGGCAGTTAACTCCGGCGGATTGTTAATGATGATCTCGTTGGTTTCGGCAGTGAAACCGTCGTTGTCCATTACGGTTATGATATAACTTCCGGCTCCTAAATCGCTGAACACATTCTCACTCTGGAATGCACCGCCGTTCAGGCTGTACGTGTAATCCGGCGTACCGCCATTGACACTCACCTCAATCTCACCATCGGCGTCATCGTGGCAATCCAATCCCTGGATCAAGGTTGCGGATACCACCAAAGTATTCACAAGGATCGTCGCCTCGGCTTCGGCGACGCAGCCGTTTTCATCCCTTACAAAAATGGTGTAATCGCCGTTTGCCAGATCGTTGAAGTCCGGACTGCTTTGGTAATCGATGCCGTTGATGCTGTATTCCAGGGTTCCACTGCCGCCGCTGCCATTGGCTGTGATATCATCGTCCGTTACATCCAGCGTCAAAGTTAGTTCCGGCGGATTACTGATGATGATCTCATTGGTTTCGGCGGTGAAGCCGTCGTCGTCCATTACGGTTACAACATAACTTCCGGCTCCTAATCCGCTAAACACATTTCCACTCTGAAATGGGCCGCCGTTCAGACTATAGGTAAAATCCGGTGTACCGCCACCGACATTGACTTCGATTTCTCCATTTGTATCATCGTGGCAATCCAATCCCTGGATCAATGTTGCGGAAGCAATAATAGTATTCACCGCAACAACCGCTTGATCCTCCGCGATA
>CAZKDA010000015.1:11369-40881 GCA_964551455.1 uncultured Saprospiraceae bacterium | reverse complement strand
AAAAATCATCAGAGAATTCTTCATTCAAAATAATAACTTTACACAAACCGGCTTTTTACAAGAAATAAATCAACATGTATCCTGTGAAAATTTTCATCATTAGCGTTTTGGTACTTACGAGCTTCCCAATTGACGCAAATGCCTGCACCTGTAAAGAGAAACCAAAACCAGATATCCGGGATTTCAATGATTCGGAACTGATATTTACGGCGACCTTGGCAGAATATAAAATCGGGATGTCAGCAGGTGTTTTGGTTTTTCATCCTAAACAGATATTCAAAGGTGACGGACTGCCCGCTCACTTGCCCATGTATTTTTCACCACAAAACACTCACCTCTTATTTAACAAGGACGTAAAATTCAAAGAGCAACAGGACTGGATCGTTTTTGCAAGGAAAATATCAGTCGGCAGTCGCGAATACATCAGGTTCATTGAAGCCGAAAGCATACAATATTGTGCTTTGACGAGGCCTTTGAAGGAAGACCAGGATGGCGATCCCTACCTCGCATTTTTGCGAGAAACCGGCGAATTCCCTGATGGCTATCACTGTATATTCGATGCTAAGGATATATTAGTTGCGGAAGGAAATTATAAGGATAATTACCCTGTTGCTGAATGGCAATATTACCAGTCGGATGGCGATCCTGATATTACCGGGAATTATGAAGCTGGAAAAAGGGAAGACGAATGGCAGAAGTACACCAGAATTTTAAAAGGCGAACCTATGGTGATCCAAAAAAGATTTTATCACCAGGGTACTTTAACGGAAATCCATGATTTGAATTACTCCGGAAATATTTCGTTCAAAAAGATGCTTACCGACTCTACTGAAATTCGCCATTATTTTGATGAAAATAGCGTATTGATAAGCATTACCCACAGAAACAAGGATTACAACTCAATGAAAACGACAACTTTCTTCCACAATGGCGGAATCAAAGAACAAAAGTTTTTTCAACGAAGTAAACTGATTCAAAAGACGGAATTCGATGAAAACGGACAAAAGGTGAACGAATGGATCAGAGATCCTGAAAAACATAATTGATGTTTTCGAACTTGCCTTCAGTGATGGTGAAATTCAGGTTATTGTTAAAATTTATCATTTTACTTTCAACCTTGTTGTTTTGTTCAGGATGTTTCCTATTCAAAACACATATTTTAAACCGGGGCTATTTTCATCCCAGGAAAGGTTTTAGCGCCACTATTTTTTTTGATAATCCACTCAATTTAGTAGTCATTCCGGTGGAAATAGAAGGTACAACGTATCGCTTTTTATTCGACACAGGCGCCCCGAATGTCGTCTCTCCGGAAATTCAAAAAAAATATAATTTCAAAACGATCAAAAAAGGCGATGTCCGGGATTCGCAGGGTATTATAAAAAAATCGAATTACGTCCGGCTGGAGCAAGTCAGGATCGGTGAAGTTGATTTTTTCAATACGGCAGCTATTGTGATCGACATGAAAACCAACCCGGTTTTGAGTTGCCTGGAATTAGACGGGATCATCGGCTCCAACCTGATGCGTTTTTGCTCCTGGCGAATTGATTACAACACAAAGTCGATCATACTCACCACTTTTCCCGAACAACTCCCCTACTCTTCCGATTTTGTAGAATTGGATTTTAAAACCAACCGTCAATTTGATGTTTTAATCGAACTAAAATCCGCCAATTTGGTCGTTGACAACCTAAAGGTCGATTATGGATTCAACGGAGCTTTTGACATCGGTGAGGATCATTATAAATTATTTTCAGATAACAATGAATTTGTCGATCCGGTTGTTGAAATCGGATATATCCAGAGCGGAATTTTTGGAGAACTTCGCAGGGATACAACTGATTCAGCCATTTTGAAAAGCGGATTTATCGGCGCGTTGGAATTAGAAAATGTGGAAATGGCCGGCAGAGGAAAAAAACTCATCGGTACAAAGACGTTGGGCAATTTTGTGGTTACCATCAACTGGCAAAAACAAACTATTGGTTTTGAACGGATAAAGCCCGACAATGAAACCATCCGCAATAAGTTCGGATTCACCATTGGTTTTCATAATGGGAAAACGATCGTCAAAACAGTTGTCAGTAAAAGCGTTGCTGCTCAATTGGGTTTAGAACCCGGCATGGTCATAAATTCCATTGATGATTACAATTTCAAGGATTTGGAAGATTTTTGCAGCTATGTTTTACGGGATTCCAGGAAAGAAAGCCGCATCACCATCCAAGCCGGCACAGCCGGAAATTTTAAAACTTACGCAATCCAAAGTTCAACAGACAATCGCTAATTTTACTCAATTTTTAAAGTACGAACTGTTGTTTGTGTCGCCATTTTGAACTTTCTCCAACCTGGCTTTAAATTCGTTTGAAATGTCCAATTGGTCTTTCCGGGCATAGATTTCTTTTAAAGCGATCAGTGTGTTGACATCATTTGGGTTGAGGCTTTCCGCTTTTTGAAAATACGGCAGGGCTTTGTCAAATTGTGCCAGGATATCATCCCGCATTTCATTGTATTTTTTGATTCCTTCCTTTGAAACATCGTTCTCCAGTGCGTTTAATTCCTGCGTCATAAAAGCCGCTTTGTTGTAATAAATAGCTCCGATACTATATTGAAGATCAAAGTGTTCGGGGTTTTTAGTTATTCCGATAGTATAGTTTTCCATAGCTTTTTTAAAATACTCATCTGCCATTGCATTATTTCCTGCATTGAGTTCATTTTGATAAAGATTGTCATAAACATTTCCCAGGGTTGAGTACAAAGTAATGTTGTCCGGTTCTTTTGAAATTGCCAATTCAATTTTGCTGATCAGTTTATCCAGTTGGTTTGTTTGCAAAAAATAATTGATCTCGGCAAAAAGTAGGGCGACGTCATCGGGATAGGCCTTTCTACCCTGTTCTAAAAAAGAATAGGCTTTACTCAAATCATCTTCGCGGTACAGGTTGAAAAGCGCTTCATAAATGGCGGGATTGTCATATTTTTTAAGATACAAATTTTCAAAATAAGTTTTAGCGGAGTCGTACTTTTCGGCATTCAGAGCGGTCAATCCAGTGACAAAAACCAAATCGTCGTGAGCCTTTTCCTGATCCAACGAGCTGGGTTTATCGTGTTTTTTAAGTAGTTCGTGCGATGCGAGCACAGCTTTAAAATTTGAAAAAGCACTTTCGTAATCAGCGTTTTCAAACAACATGATCCCAAGGGAATACAGATTGGATTGAATGTTCATCAGGCCATTCAGGGCCTCGTGGGTTTCATATTTCTTATCCGCCAGTTCAAGTGCTTTGCTAAAAGATTCAAAGGCGATCACTGCGGGGTTGTTTACCTTTGGAAGCTTTGAAATATCTCCTGTCCCAAATGAGTGGTAAATTACGATTTGCGTAGCGATTGCTGCAAATACATCTCCCCTGAGTTGCCAGGTATTTGCCAGCTGGTAAATTTCATTCCCGGTATCGGAAATAGCCTTTTCGATCTCCTGCGAAGCCTCCGTTAACGATTCTACTTTCCCATTATCGAGATGATAAATATTAAGCGACTTTTTGGCATTTGCAACCGCTTTTTTAGCATCCTGCGCATGGAGCACAACACTATGAAAACAAATGAAGCCTAGCAGAAAAACAAGTATTTTTTTCATCATTACCTGGTTTGAAGTAGTTGGTTAAAAAATAATCCGGTTTCCAGAAATTGGATGTTTCCAACAATTAAAAAATCCGGTCTTACGAAATTTCATAAAACCGGATTTTCCATAAAAGGTTGAAAGGTGGTTAATTATCGAAATAAGATTTTTTATTTTTTTCACCGCTCTGAGATTTTTCCATTCGGGTTTTGAATTCATTGACCAGTTCGAGATTGTCTTTTCTGGCATAGATCTCCTGGAGCGCACTCAGCGTTCCAAGGTCATCGGGGTCAAGCGCTTCGGCGCGCTGGAAGAATGGTAAAGCCTTGTCAAAAAGCTGCATCATTTCGCCTCGTTTTGCTTCTGCCTTTCTCAGGCCGGCTGTAGAATAATCTTCATCCAAACCAGCTAATTCACGGGTAACCTGGGCAGCTTTATTATAATACAGGGCGCCCAAGTTATAAAGGGTATTAAAATGCTTATCGTCGATTTTCAAAGCATTTTCGTAATATCGTAATGCAAGAGAAAAGTATTCATCGCCTTTTTCTTCATTTCCTTCGGTATATTCTCTTTGGCTCAGGTTGTCATAAACATGCCCCAATGTAGCATAAAGAGTGACATTGGTGGGATCAGCCTTAATTGCATCTTCGAGTTTTCCGGTCAGTTCATCCAACTTTTCAGCTTGCAGGTAATAGTTGATCTCGGTTACCCGCAACATTTCATCCTCCGGATAAGCTTCCCTGGCCTTTTCGAGCAAAGCCAGCGCCTCGGATTCCTTTTTGTTTTGCAAGTAAATTTTTATTAAACCATCGTAAACGGCGGGGTTGTCAAATTTGTTATTGATCAATTCTTTAAACAAAGTTTCTGCTTCAGGATATTTTTCAGCCATAAAAGCAGCCATGCCTTCGGTGTAAAGATGGTCATTCTTTTTTTCAGGAGTATCGAACAAATTGTTGTGCTTATTTTCTATGAGCAACGATTCGATCTTTGAAACCGACTTGAAGGAATCGTAAGCCTTATTATAATCCTGGTTGGTAAAAGCCGTCACACCATCGTTGATCATCATCGAAGAAATTGTCCGAAGTCCGTCGAGTGCAGAAGTTTTATTAAATTTTTTCAGATCGGGCGTATTGAGCGCCTGGATATAGCCCTGGTATGCTTTTGAAGGCGCTTGAGGAAACTTATAAGTATAATCTCCGCCGGAAAGGCTGAAAAGCGCGAGGTCTGTTTTTGCAAGCTCTGTGTAAATTTCCGAGTTTAAAAGCCAGACTTTCACTAATTCTTTATCATCAAATTTATCAATTGCAGCGGTGGCAATGTCAATTTGTTCACTGGCTTCTTTCAGTTTTTCGGTTCGTTTTTCACTTTCGAGGGTTGCAGCCTGGTTGAAAGCTTTTCTTGCATTTTTAAAAGCGTCTTCAGCATCTTGCCCGAAAGAGAAAACAGTTGGAATGGAGATGGTCAGAATGCAGAATAATAATTTTTTCATCGTGATAAGTTTAATTTTTAATTTTTATTTTAAAAACTAATTTTTGGCATTAGCTAAAAAAATGTGAATGTAATATCAATCAGTAAGACGATTTTGACAACCGAAATATGTGCTTTCAGAGCGTTAAAGATAATATTTCAGTTGTTAAAAAAACTTTAAAACTTCTGGTGATTCAATAGTTCGCAACCGATCAGGCACATTTTCAAGGGCTTTAAACTTATAGATAAAACCACTCTCAATCTTCCGGATTTTCAGCATTGGTATCTTCTTCTCCGTTCATTTCATCCGCCTCATTCATTTCACCCTCTTCATCTTCTTTGGCTACAACGGTTACATCGGCGATTTCGTCATTTTCATCCAGGCGGATCGCCCTGACTCCCTGAGTAGCTCTTCCCATGATCCTGAGATCGCTTACTTTCATCCTGATTATGATCCCAGAGCGGTTGGTGATCATCAGGTCATCTTCTTCATTGACCGCTTTGATCGCAACGAGGCTACCTGTTTTTGCAGTGGTTTGAATGGTTTTTACCCCCTTCCCGCCACGGTTTGTAATACGGTAATCTTCTAAAGCCGAGCGCTTTCCGTTTCCTTTTTCAGAAATGACCAGGATGCTTACATCGGGGTCGTTGGGATCGACAGTGATCATGCCAACAACTGCATCATTGCCTTTGTCAAGGGTGATGCCTTTTACGCCGGCAGCGCCTCTGCCCATAGCCCGAACCGTTTTTTCAGAAAAACGGATGGCCCTGCCAGCTTTGTTGGCAATCAATATTTCATTGGATCCGTTGGTGAGTCTGGCTTCGATCAGGCTATCGCCTTCGTTAATCGTAATTGCATTGATCCCATTGAGGCGCGGTCTGGAAAATGCTTCCACCACGGTTTTTTTGATCATCCCTTTTTTGGTACAAAAGACGATGTAATTGTCGTTGATAAAAGTCTCATCGGTGAGATCTTTGATTACGATGTATGCTTTGACTTTATCGCCCGGTGCGAAGTTGACAATATTTTGAATTACCCTGCCGCTTGATGTTTTTGCTGCTTCGGGAATTTCGTAAACCCTGAGCCAATGGCACCTGCCTTGTTCTGTAAAGAGCAGCAGGTAGTTGTGCGTATCTGCAACAAAAAGATGCTCGATAAAATCTTCGTCTCTGGTTTTACTTCCGCGCGAACCCCTTCCGCCCCTGCCTTGCGATTTGTATTCCGTTGATTTAGTTCTTTTTATGTAACCCAGGTGTGAAATAGTCACGACTACTTCTTCATCCGGGATCATATCTTCGATGCTGATATCTCCTTCGGCGTGAACGATCATGGTTCTTCTTGGGTCTCCGTATTTTTCCTTCAACTCAGCCAGTTCTTCTTTGATGATGTCTCTTTGAAGCTCTTCGCTTTCGAGGATAGAATTGAGGTATGCAATGCGTTTTTGGATTTCATCGTATTCTTCGCGCACTTTATCCCGTTCCAGTCCTGTGAGTTTTTGCAATCGCATTTCAAGGATGGCTTTTGCCTGGATCTCCGACAATTCGAATTGCGACATCAAGCCGTTTCGGGCATCTTCTACCGTTTTGGAAGCCCTGATGAGGCTTATTACTTCGTCAAGATGATCGAGTGCGATCAATAAACCTTCGAGGATGTGCGCTCTTTCTTCAGCTTTTTTTAGGTCAAATTTTGTTCTTCGTACCAAAACCTCCAACCTGAATTTGATGAATTCCTTGATCAGGTCTTTGAGGTTTAACAACATCGGCCTTCCGTTCACCAGGGCTACATTGTTTATACCATAAGAAGTTTGCAAGGGTGAAAATTTGTAAAGCTGCGACAAGATCACATTGGCCATTGCATCTCTTTTTATTTCGATGACAATTCTCAGTCCGTTGCGATCCGATTCATCCCTGATGTCAGATATTCCTTCGATCTTTTTGTCGTTTACCAATTCAGCTATTTTTATGATGAGCTGCGCTTTGTTGACCTGGAAAGGAATTTCCGAAACGATGATGGTTTCTCTACCATTATCTTTGACTTGAATATCCGCTTTGGCACGAACCACTACCCTGCCCCGTCCGGTTTCCATTCCTTCTCTGACGCCTTTCATTCCATAGATAATTCCTCCGGTTGGGAAATCCGGCGCTTTGATCACCTTAGCCAGGTCTTCAATAGGAATATCAGGATTATCAATGGTGAGAATAATTCCATCAACCACTTCATTCAGGTTGTGAGGAAGCATATTGGTGGCCATTCCCACGGCAATGCCGGAAGCGCCATTTATCAAAAGGTTTGGCAATTTAGATGGCAAAACAGTTGGCTCCTCCAATGAATCATCAAAATTGAGCCGGAAGTCAACCGTATCTTTGTTGATGTCTGCGAGAATTTCATCACTGATGCGCTGCAACCTTGCCTCCGTGTATCGCATAGCAGCCGGGCTGTCTCCGTCCATCGAACCGAAGTTGCCCTGGCCATCGATCAAAGGATATCGCAACGACCAATCCTGCGCCATACGCACCATAGAATCATAAACCGACTGGTCTCCGTGCGGGTGGTATTTTCCCAATACTTCTCCAACGATACGAGCAGATTTTTTATGAGACTTATTGTAGGTGATCCCCAATTCGGACATGCCGAAAAGTACCCTCCGATGAACAGGCTTGAGGCCGTCTCTCACATCGGGTAAAGCTCTCGAAACGATAACCGACATCGAATAGTCGATGTAAGCCGATTTCATTTCTTCCTCAATGTTTATAGGGATAATTCTTTGATCTGATGCCATTTGGATTGAATGCGATTTTACAGGTTTTCAAAAGTTGGGCAAAGATACAAAAAAGCCCTTGGAATAAATGTCAATCGGCCTAAATAACTATGATTTTTTTGGTGTGCTTTTTATCCCGGAACAGGCGCACTTGTAGCTGTGAAAAGGCTGAGTTGGAAGAATTGGAATTGCCAGTAAAAATCCTGAAAAATAAAATGACAAAGCGGCAATATTTCTAATGAATATTGCCGCTTGTGAACCGGTTATTTCAATCAATGAATGGCCGGTATTCAAATTCTTTTAAAAGGAAAATATATTATTTTGAAGTGTGTGCAGATGTGTTGAAAATTTTGTTTTGGGAGCCATCAGGTTTAGTAAAAAAAAAGCAGACCTGTCTGGCTTAACTTGCATTATCACATAGTTTTGTTTTTTGTTTTAATGCAAACCTGACAGGTCTTTAGCTTCTACCGGTTAATTATGAGATGACCTCAGTCGCTTATGTTTGCCAAAATAGATTGGATGGGTTGTAATATTGATTCAAAAAACTTGTGTATTGTGACGCTAAAATCGCTATTCAAAACAAATAATTTATAAATCGACACTTTGAAACTCTATTTAACAGTTGGTTCAGAATAATATTCCGTTGATTTTTGTGACGTTAATTCTACTTAAAATCAATTTAGATTTTATGAAATTTTTATTCATAACATGAAACATTTGTAAAAAGGGAAGCAATGCCTGGTTCAAAACCTCCAGGCAATTCCGTTCAAACTTTTATCACCCATTAAATTTCTATGGCTATATTTGCAGCCAATAACACATCTTTAAATCCGGAATGATTTGCAAAACATTGTAAAGCCATACAAAGACAGGGACAATAAGAAGAGTCAAATTTCAAGGATGTTTGACAAAATCGCTCCTTATTACGATTTTTTGAACCACTTCTTGTCCCTTGGCATCGACAGGTCATGGCGGAGACGTGCAATTGCCACATTGAAACCTTTGCAGCCAAAGCAAGTTTTGGATGTCGCCACTGGAACTGCCGATCTTGCTCTTGAAGCATACAGCCAACTCAAACCCGAAAAAATATCCGGCATTGATATTTCAATGGAGATGTTGGAGATCGGTCGGAAAAAAATTGCTAAAAAAGGACTTGAAAACGCTATCGAATTGAAGCTGGATGATTCTGAAAATCTTTCTTTTGAAAGCAATACCTTCGATGCCGTTACCGTTGCATTTGGAGTTAGAAATTTTGAACATTTGGCGAAAGGACTGGAGGAAATGTACAGGGTGTTGAAAACTGACGGACAAGTTGTAATCCTTGAATTTTCAAAACCGAAAATTTTTCCATTCAGACAACTATTTAATGTTTACTTCAAATACGTACTTCCTTTCATTGGTAAGATCACATCAAAAGACAGGAAGGCTTACAAATATTTGTATGATTCTGTCCAGGCTTTTCCCGATGGCGAAAATTTTGTAACCATATTAGAAAACACAGGTTTTAAATCCATCCAATGCATATCATTAAGTTTAGGAATTTGTTCAATTTATACTGGAAAGAAATAAGCGCGCTATTGTTCTTGTTTTCTTTTTTCGTATTTCGGGCTGAAGGCCAAACCGCCAGGGGGAATTACAACTTCCTCGATTTTCAACAAAAGCCTTATTATTTTGGAATAACGCTGGCCTATAACAATTCCAATTTTCGCATATTCCATTCCAGCGATTTTATTTTAAACGACAGCATCAGTTCAGCGCAATCCGTAAATGGCCCCGGCTTCAATCTCGGCATCGTCAGCAATTTAAAAGTAGGAGATTACTTTGATTTTCGTTTTTTGCCTACCCTATCCTTTGCCGAAAGAAATATTGCTTACGCTACACCAAACAATCATCGCCCACCTTATTCGCGAAGAGTAGAATCGGTTTTCGTAGAGATGCCATTCCATATCCGCTACAAATCCGCACCCTATAATGATATGCGTTTATTTATCCTAGCCGGCATAAAATACAGTTTTGATGTAGCCAGCGATTCGCGTACCCGGCAGGCGGAAGGCCTGGTGAAGATCGCACCGACGGATTTTGCTTTTGAATATGGCGCCGGTATCCAGTTTTTCTTTCCGTATTTTATTTTTTCTCCGGAGTTTAAGTTCTCTCACGGTTTAAGCAACATCCTGATCTACAACAACGCATTGGATGAATCCAATGTCATCGAAAAAATCCTGTCCAGGGCTTTTACGATTTCTTTGCATTTTGAAGGTTGATCCTGATTTAACTGACACCGACTCCCTATTCTTACACCAAATACGACCATGAAAGCCGCATAGTCGAAGTCGGGTAAATTGAAAATGCCGATGTACCTTTTGACTCTTGGCTGCCGGAATAGCTTATAGCGCCGGAGGCTTGGGAAAATTTACACACCATCCCAGAGAGGTAGAGGTGGTGTGAGCGGAGGATTCTGACAAGAAATTTGAAGCAGTGGATTCAGAAAACGGGGAACGTGAGTGAAAAAGATATGCCTGAAAAAGAATCATCCCGAACCTCAAGTGAAGAAAATCCGGGATAACTCAGAACCAAAACAATTAAGATTGCATAAGGATCAATGGCTTCCGGCAGCAACCGCAGTGCCTTCCACAGGGACAACCCAGCCACGATTATCCGGGATTGTTTTGCTGCGGAGTCCATTTATTTCGCTTTTCGCTAAAATAGCGATTTTATGTGCTTCAATTGGCGGAAGATCGTATTGTTTTCCTTTGTAGGTAAAGTCCGAAACATTAGCGACAACTGCGGCGGTTCCCGTTCCGAACACCTCGTTCAAAACGCCTTTGTTATGGGCATCTACGACTTCATCAATAGTTATCGGACGCTCCTCGACGGTGTAACCTTTATCTTTCAAAATAGTGATGATCGAGCTGCGTGTGATACCTTTCAAAATAGCGCCATCGGTTGAGGGCGTTACCACCTTTCCGTCAATGACAAAAAACAGGTTCATCGTTCCGGCTTCCTGGATATATTTGAATTCTTTGGCGTCCATCCACATCACCTGGTCATATCCTTTTTCCTTTGCAAGCCGGGCAGGGAGTAAAGAAGCGGCATAATTACCTGCGGTTTTGGCTTCCCCTACTCCGCCTTTCACCGCCCTGACGTATTTTTCTTCAACCAGCAACCGGATGGGTTTCGGATAATATGGCCCGACCGGTCCGGTAAAAATGATGAATTTGTAAGTATCCGAAGGAGCAACTCCGATGAATTCACCATTGGCAAACATAAATGGGCGGATGTACAAAGCGCTACCATCTTGTTTGGGAATCCAGGCCTGGTCCAGTGCTACCAGTTGGTGTATCGCCTGTAGGAATAAATCTTCGGGAAAGGAAGGCATACACATCCGTTCGGCAGAGGCATTGATCCTTTTTGCGTGAAGCTCAGGGCGGAAAAAATAAGGCCTGTCGTCCTGCCCTTTAGAAGCTTTCATTCCTTCAAAGATAGCCTGCCCGTAATGCAGCGCTAGGCTTGAGGGGTGCATCATAAAACGGCCGAAGGGAACAATTTGTAAATTCGTCCATTCACCGTTTTTATAATCTGCTACAAACATGTGGTCTGAGAAAATACGACCAAAGGGAATGTTATTAAAATCTACTTCAGAAAGGCGAGAGGTTTTTGTTTTGGATACGGTGATATTATATTTCATTATTATGGTATTGGTTTGTACAAATTTAATTAATTTTATTCATTTATTCTAATACCGAACAAAAAATCATACAATTATTGTATTTTATTCTTCAAAATGATGAAAAAAGAAAATGATATTTCGCTGTTCGGATTTTCAGCTTTTGATGTTTTTGTGTTGCCCGAAACAGATCCCAACATCAGCGACCTCAATTTGGTTGACCAAAACAGAAACCTGGTCATTTATTTTAATGAAAATGATAATCCCGAACTGGAAGTATTTCTCAATAATATATTTGAAGCTATCAATCCGGAACCGGAGAAGAATTTCCTATTTTTAAAAGTAACAGCACAAACAAGATATAGTTTTTATCGCATAAAAGAAAAAATTGGAGCAAAAGATCTGATTTCTTTCGGCATCCCGCTATCTGATTTTGGTTTGCATTATGTTGTTCCAACTTATCAGCCCATCTTCATCGACGATTCTTTGAGAATTCTACAGGCAGACAGCCTCGACAAAATCAAAGCGGATGTGAAGAAAAAGAAGGCGCTTTGGGGCTGTTTGAAAACATTGTATTTATCCTCATAAAATCATTTCTCAATTCATCCCATGAAACTGATCTTTGCCACTGCCAACCAAAACAAAATCAAGGAAGTCGCTGAAATTCTGGAAAAAGATTCACCGTTTGAGATCGTTCCCATGCACAAGATCGGCGTCGCGGAGGATATTCCCGAAACCAGCCCCACCATCGAAGGAAATGCTTTGCAAAAAGCAAGGTTTTTACACTACCGCTTTAAAGTAGATTGTTTTGCCGAAGATACCGGCCTGGAGATCGACAGCCTTGACGGCGCTCCGGGAGTGCGTTCCGCCCGATACGCCGGAGATGAAAAAGACCCCGATGCAAACATGAGCCTTGTTTTAAAAAATCTCGTTGGCAAACCTGATCGAACAGCTCGTTTCAAGACCGTTATCGCGCTGATCCTCAATGGAAAAGAATACACTTTTGAAGGCATCGTCGAGGGAAAAATCGACACAAAAAAAACAGGAACCGGCGGCTTTGGCTACGACCCCGTTTTTATCCCGGATGGTTATGACCAGTCATTTGGCGTGTTGGACGATAGGATAAAAAACCGGATTAGCCATAGGAAAAAAGCCCTCGATAAAATGATCGCATTTTTAAAAAATTACCATTCCCGGAAATGATATCCCTTTGTCTTTTCATTCTGGGTTTTTATCAATATTTTTCTTCATTCCAGGAATCCCATCCTTAAATTTGAAATTTCAAAACTTTGCCAGATGCCAGTTTTAACTATTCAAAACCTCAGTAAAAATTACGGAAAGATCAAGGCGATCTGCAACCTTTCTTTTACTGTTGAAAAGGGAAATATTTACGGAATTTTAGGCCCAAACGGCAGCGGTAAAACCACTACACTCGGTATCATTCTGGGCATTACCAAAAACGACGCGGGCAGTTTCACCTGGTTTGATGGGTTAAAAGGAAAAGATGCGAGGCAGAAAATCGGCGCTTTGCTCGAAACGCCAAATTTTTATCCCTACCTCAATGCCGATGAAAATCTGGCCATTATCGCCCACATCAAAAAATTGAACCGCCACAGATTCGATGATCTGCTCTCGCTCGTCGATCTGACCCAGCGCAGGCATTCTCCCTTCCGAACCTATTCGCTGGGCATGAAGCAACGGCTCGCCATAGCTGCCTCCATGGTTGGCGATCCGGAGGTGTTGATCTTCGACGAACCGACCAACGGCCTTGATCCGCTGGGCATTGCAGAAGTCAGAAACGTTATTGTGAAAATTGCACGACAGGGAAAAACCATCCTCATGGCTTCGCATATCCTTGATGAAGTGGAAAAGATCTGTTCTCATGTGGCCATTCTCAAACAAGGTTCGCTGCTGGCATCCGGCACTATTGAAAATATACTCAGTGAAAATACCAGCCTGGAGATTTCCAGTTCTCAAAATCTGAAACTGAAAACACTCCTGGAAAATTCGTTGCCTGGTAATGATATCCGCCTCGAAAAGGATAAAATAATATTGCATCTCAAAAATGGCCTGGATGCAGAAGAAATCAACCAACTGGCCTTTGAAAACGGCATTATCCTGAACCACCTGCTTGTTAAAAAAACGAGCCTCGAATCTGAATTCCTGCAAAGGATCAAATGATTTTACGACTGCAAAAACCAAAAAATATCATGTTGCATCTACTCAAACTGGAATGGCTGAAAGTGAAGAAGTACCGGACTTTTCAGGTCTTATGCGTTATGTACATCATTTTGCTTCCCGCCATTTTGCTGGTCAGCAAAACTTTTAATCATGTTCCGGAAGATGTCGTCAGCAGGGAATCCCTGTACATGTTCCCTCATGTCTGGAACTATCTGGGGTACATCGGCAACTGGCTGACTTTTTTCTTTTTGGGTTTCCTTTCTGTCATCACCATCACCACGGAACACAGCTACCGCACTTTTCGGCAAAATATCATCACCGGACTGAGCAGAAAAGAATTTTTTATGGCCAAACTCAGCTTTATCGTCGCTGTAAGCCTGGCCGCTACACTTTATTATGCTCTCGTGGGGTTGGCCATCGGCCTTACAAATACTGAGGTGATCTATTTCAGCAAGGTTATCCAGGAAGCCTGGCTTATTCCGCGCTATTTTCTGATGTGCATCGGGTATATGTCTTTTGGATTTTTTCTGGGTGTGCTCATCAAAAGAACCGGAATCGCACTTTTTATTTATTTGATTTACGTCATGTTTATCGAATCCGTTTTGCGTGGAATCCACTTGTATTATATTCGAAACAAAAGCATGCACTTCTACCCCATGAATGCCAATGAAGATCTGGTTCCGATGCCGTTTGCCAAAATTGCAGAAGGTTTTTTAAAACAAAATGACTTTAGTTTGTTCCTGGAACCTCACCTTGCCGTTCTGACCGTTTGCGTATATTCTTTTATTTTCCTATTTTTTGCGCACCGCAAAATCAAGTTTTCAGATATTTAAAATCCTGAGGATGGTGCCTGTTTCCATTGAAGATGCTTTGAAAAGAAAATGCCCCGATTTAAAGCTCGGCTGCATACAGTGCCACGTCATTGTTGATATTGCCAGTCCCGAACTCACAGATTTAATTGAAAAAACAACCCAATCAATCCGCAACGACCTTACAATTCAAAACATTGGCAAATTGCCCCCGATCCTGGCTGCAAGGGAAGGTTACAAACAAGCCGGTAAAGACCCTTTGCGTTATCGGTTATCGGCAGATTCATTGCTCCGGCGAATTCTCAAAAACAATGATCTTTACAAAATCAACAACGTCGTGGATGTCCTTAACCTCGTTTCTATAAAAACCGGTTTTTCCATCGGAGGTTATGATGTTTCAAAAATCGAATCCCCGGCAATATTCGGGATTGGTGCTGAAAATGAACCCTACATTGGCATCGGTCGCGGCAAGCTCAACATCCAACACATGCCGGTCTTGCGCGATAGTTCCGGCGCTTTCGGTTGCCCGACGAGCGACTCAATTAAAACTATGGTTTCAGAAACAACTACCACTTTTTTAATGGTTTTCTTTAGCTTTGGCGGCACTTCTGGCCTGCAAACAGCAATGGATCTGGCAATCGATCTGCTCGTCAGGTTCGCAACCGCAAGCAAGATCGAACAGCAAGTGATCTGATGAAGGGGATTTCAGACACCAGATTGCCACAATACCACATCGTAGCGAATCCCGCTTTTTCGAAAAAGCGGGACGATGAAATCGGGAATACCACATCACCACATCACCAAATTACCAAATTACCACAATACCACATCACCATGCTAAAAGAAATACTCGAAGAACTCAGACCAAAAGGCGTCAAACTGGTTGCAGTATCAAAAACCCATTCTCCTGAAAGTATCCTCGCTGTTTATCATTCCGGCCATAAAATCTTCGGCGAAAATAAAGTCCAGGAACTCGTAGAAAAGCAACAGCAGCTTCCACAGGACATCGAATGGCATCTGATCGGACATTTGCAAACCAACAAAGTGAAATACATCGCGCCCTTCGTTCATTTGATCCACAGCATCGACAGCCTGAAACTACTCCGGGAGGTAAACAAACAAGCTGCAAAAAACAACCGGGTTATCGATTGCCTCCTGCAAATACACATCGCCGAAGAAGAAACAAAATTTGGGTTGGACGAACCGGAAGCCCTTGAATTGTTGGATTCAGATATTTACAAAACTTTGCAAAACATAAGGATCACAGGGCTGATGGGCATGGCAACTTTCACGGAAGATGAAAACCAGGTTCGAAAAGAGTTTCAACATTTGAAAAGCATTTTCAATAAACTGAAAGTGCGTTATTTTCAAAAGGACGAAAACTTCCGAGAGCTGTCGATGGGCATGTCCGGCGATTATAAAATCGCCATAGAGGAAGGCAGTACGATCGTGCGCATCGGCAGTTTGATCTTTGGCCAGCGGGAGAATCTCTAATTTCCGATCACTATTTTTTCAACTACAACCTCGCCGCCAATGTCCAGTCTTACGAAGTAAATCCCGCTGCTCAGCCCCTGGCAATCCACGCGATGAGCATTTCCGGTAAATGTTCCGCTGCGCATCTCCTGCCCGACCATATTCAGCAAGGAAAAATTAACCTTTGTGTTGGTTCCGCCGACGATCTCGATGTTGAAAATATTGGACGTCGGATTGGGGAAAAGTTTCACATCGGGTTTGTTGTACACATAGTGCGTGGAAAAAGAAGTGCCGTCGGTGTTGATATTGGTTTTAAACAAACTGAGGCCGCCCCTTTCATTGCCTACGATCATTTCAAGAATACCGTCGTTGTCAATATCGGCGATGGCAGGATGCGTATTAAACCCTTCGCGAAGTCCCCCGAAGTAATCGGTTTCCAAAGTAAAAGTTCCATCGATATTGCCGTCGATGCCGGAATAGTGCATCAGGTAACCTACCTGGCTGCCTGCGAAGATGCGGTATTCGCCATCGAAATCCAGGATCACGGGAGTAGCATTTCCATAGAAATTGGTATAGCGTGTGTCAATCCCTCCGAGCACAATAATATTGTCTCCTGCCGGAGTTTGCGAATCGATATTTGGAACAAAGTGAGGTTCGTTGGGCGTTCCCTCATTCCTGAAATATGAAACCAGTCCCCGCCGTTCTCCGGCAACGATATCGGGTTTTCCGTCGCGGTCGAGATCAACGATCTGTGGAACACTGTTTTGCCCCACATCCAGGCCTTTGTAACCGAATTGCAGGTTACTAAAGGCGAGCGGATTGCCGGGGCCTGCTGTGTTTTCAGCATAAAAGAAAGCCCCGGATTTCTCTCCAATCAGAAGGTCGAGGTCGCCGTCATTGTCGAGATCGCCAAATGCAGGGGCCGGAGCAAAATTGTTGGGGCCGGCGATCTGGCTGAAGTTCAGGTAGTCATCGTCCACGAGGTTGAACAAAGGTGATGTTGGTGTACCAATGTTTTCAAACAAATAGATGCGCGGCGCTTTTTCGCCGAAAGGCATAAAAAAAGATGAGTTTCCAACGACGAGGTCGAGCAACCCGTCGGCGTTATAATCCACAAAAACAGGGTGAGCGTCAGTGCCCATGTCGATCATGTGTTCCACCAGGAAATCTTTTTTCATAAACTGAAACACAGGCGAGGTGTTGGTTCCTGTATTTTTATACCACCAGACCGCATTGTAATCTTCGCCGGTCTGACTGCTGTTGGGAGAAGCCAGCAGATCCTTTTTACCATCATTGTCCACATCGAGGTAAAATGAAGCCGGAAAGATGGGGATATCCGCCGCAAGGGTATTTTTTGGAAAAAAAGTATCCTGATCCACCATAAATGCAAAATCGCTGTCGCCGCCATTATGAAGCAGGTTGAGGTTGGCGAAGGACAAGTCTCCGAGTATCACTTCTTTGGCGCCGTCATTATTCACATCAAGGGTCAACACGGTTGAGCCTGCATGGCGTATCTCAGCAGTTCCGCCGGAAAAGCCATAAACACAGGAATCGGTTGCGGGGCTAAGGTCGATGATCTCGCTGATGCCCGATTCATAAAATCGCCCCCAGCAGTTGTCTTCGAGAAAATAGACCAGGCTATCCAGGCCATAACCCATTTCGACAGAGCGGTTTTGATAATAATGAACATGTCCGCCTCCGACAGCGAAGGTGATAATATCGAGGTCGCCGTCGCCATCGATATCATCAACCGCAGGATAATCGATGAAAGTAACATAAAGATTGGTAAACCCCGAACCGGTTTTGTACGGGATAACATTGAATGGAAAGTTTGGTCTTATAAAATTGAAGCGGTCAAAAACAAGGCGGTTGTCGTCAGAGTAAGAACCTGTATAAACAATAATTCCGTCAACACCCTGAACATCGGAATACGCAAAGATGTCTTCGATGCCATCACCATTGTAATCCCGGAGCATTACCCAATATTTCAGTTCCGGGAAATCACGCTGATATTGTGGCGCATAAACATAATCAGGAGTGTTGGCAGAACCGTTGTTGATAAAAGTCAGAATCACATTGCCGGCTCTGTCAAAGATGAACAGGTCTTTTATGCCGTCGTTGTTCAGGTCAACGGCAGAAAACTGAGGGGCATTCAAACCACCGGCCAGCGCGTATTTCAATTCATTTCCAAATTTCCGGAAAGGAACAGTCTTTCGTTGAAAAATCTGTGCATCAATGCTGGAAAAGGAAAAGAGAAGAAGGAGAAAAAAAATTGTATTTTTCATAAATCTGAAAAGCTAAAGCCTACATTCAAAATGCTAAATTTGGCGGAGTAATGATTAATTTGTTTCTTGGATCTCAATCCGGTCAAAATTATAAAAATTCAAAATGAAAACCCCAACTCTGTTCTTAATTCAGTTATTATGCTTCTCCTTTGTCATTTTGACAGCACAAACAAATGAAGATAGTTTAGGTTTAGTAAAGCCTGAACCGGAGGCGTTTGAAGAAGTTTATTTTTCCGATTACAAATTGAGCATGGAGTGGATCGAAGGCGCTCAAACGCTCGTCTTCCGCGCAAATGTCCCTGACGGCGCTGCGCTGATGAATTTCAACAATTCGGATGCAGATACCAATCTTGTTTTTAAAAACGGATTGGCTTATGCTGATTTTGAAACCGACAAACACGGCCAGCTTTTATTGATAAAAAATTATTATAAAATCGAGGCCGACAAGGAAAAACCCAAATACCGGCTTTATCATTTGAAACAAACTGACAGCACCACTTTCAGGGTAAAAAAAATACCGCTTTGGCTTTCGATCTTTCCTCCCGTGCTGGCCATAGCACTGGCTTTGATCTTCAAAGAAGTTTTCGTTTCGCTCTTCGCCGGAATCTGGGCGGGAGCATTTATCGCAAACGGATTGCAACCCGGCGCCATCATTCTCAACCTGCTCCAGGTGGTGGAAAAATACGTGATCGGCGCTCTGAATGATTCGGGGCATTTATCCGTGATCGTATTTTCTTTGATGATCGGCGGCATGGTAGCCATCATTTCCCGCAACGGCGGTATGGCCGGTGTGGTACTTTCACTTTCCAAATATGCGCGAACACGACGCAGCACACAGTTCATCACCTGGCTGCTCGGCATCGCCATTTTTTTCGACGATTACGCCAATACCCTGATCGTGGGAAATACCATGCGCAGCGTCACCGATAAATTCAAGGTCTCCCGTGAAAAGCTGGCTTACATCGTCGATAGCACTGCCGCGCCCGTTTCGGCGATCGCATTCGTCACCACCTGGATCGGAGCGGAGTTGGGATACATCGAAGGAGGGATCGCGCAGCTTCAAAATTTCGATTACAACGTCAGCGCTTACTCCATTTTCATTGCCTCGCTGAAGTATTCATTTTATCCGGTTCTCACGCTCATCTTCGTTTTTATGGTCATTTATTTTAAAAAAGATTATGGCACCATGTACAATGCCGAGCTTCGGGCTATGTCAACCGGACAAGTGTCGCCTGCCAAAACTGCCAGCGATGACGAACCGAACATGGAAGACCTCACTCCTGTAAAAGGCGCTCCGCTCAAGTGGTACAATGCCGCGATTCCCGTCGTTGCCGTGATCCTGATGACCATTTTCGGTTTGATCAACACGGGCATTGACAACTCCCATGATGCGCTCGTAGAAAACAATCTGGAGGTGGCTTCCGCCGGTTGGGCAGATACCTGGGCTGACCTGAAATATCTGAGTCTCAATGAAAGTGAATTGAACGCCCTTGCCTCCGACGATCCTGCCGACAGCGCCCGCAAAACCCAGATTCTCAGCCAGGCCAACCAGGTCGGTTTTTCACAAAAGCTGGGCATCCTGATCGGAAATTCTGATTCGTATATTGCATTGCTCTGGGCTTCATTGATCGGGATCGTGCTGGCTATTTTGCTCACCATCTCCAAAAAGATCATGAGCTTGTTTGAAACCATGCATACGCTGACCACCGGTTTCAAAACCATGCTGCCCGCGCTGATCATCCTCACGCTGGCCTGGTCACTGGCCAGTGTCACCGAAGAATTGTACACCGCAAATTACCTGACGTCCATCCTCCAGGACAATATCAGTCCATACCTTATGCCCATGCTCATTTTCATTCTGGCAGCGGCCATCTCGTTTTCCACAGGATCGAGCTGGAGCACAATGGCCATCCTCTACCCCATCGCCATTCCCACCACCTGGGCGATTTGCGTGGCGCAGGGTTTGGACACCGAAATCAGTTTTGAAATCCTGTTGAATGTAATCGCTACCGTGCTGGCGGCTTCTGTGCTTGGAGATCATTGTTCACCAATTTCTGACACGACCATCCTTAGTTCCCTGGCTTCCGATTGTAATCACATCGACCACGTTCGCACACAAATGCCTTATGCGCTCACCGTCGGGGTTGTCAGTTTATTCGCAGGCGGGATCGCCACATACCTCGGCGGTGGCTGGTTGATCAGCTTTGTTTTACTGCTGGTGAGTGTTGCTGCGCTGGCGTTTGTTATTATTCGGGTTGGTAGAAAAACAGATGAAGCGGGATGATTTGGATGAAAAAAATCAATGGTTTGAAAAGGAATTAGTTCCTGAGTTGAGGTTGTTGGTCAAACAGATCCTCGGAAATTAGGCAAAGTATTTTTTAATTTTTTTCAGCAACAAAGCCATTTTGTAATTCATAGCCATATTGACATTAAAAAACCGGCCATTGATAGTAATCCACTCGCTGTCGCGAACGATGGCATCCAATTCAGTGTAAAACACTTTCCCGGCTTCGTTGAAATGAGCTTTCCAATAAAGCGCCTGATCGGTCATTGCGAAGCCTTCCCGGCAGAAACCGAAAACGGTCTGGTCGGAGAAAAAAAACAGCTTTTCATCTTTTCCGCAAAATAAAAAAGAGGACTTGGCATTTTCGAGTTTGCGCTCAGGGAAGGGTTGATCGTCGATAAAAACTTTGTCTTTTTTTGTATCGAAATCCAAAAAATCGAAGATCATTTTCCGCAAGTCAGGCGACCCGTTTTGGAAATTGTTGTAATTCAGAATAGCCGGAGGCAACTTTATTTTGTGCAATGGTTCTGCGTAAATGACGATGAAGGCGTCCAGCAGATCATTCAGCGTGCTGTTTACCGATTGGTCAGTTTTTACCAGTTGTAAGGCATTTCCATCGGGATATTCTTCTGCAATTTCAGCGATCAGTTGAGTGATCCTGGCGTCGAATTTTTTATAAAAACCGGAAGCGTGAAAATGGTCGAAATATTTCCGGTAGCCCTTTGGGTCAAGCTCCGCTTCAACGCGTTGTTTCATCATCTTGAAAAAATGATCGCGAAGCTGCTGAGTGAATAATTCCGGCTGATCGAGTTCCCAGGAAAATTCCTGCTCCGACGATTTAGTAGCTTCAAGGCTTTGGCTGCATACCAGGCAGATTTTTATGTCCTCCGGGTTGAGTTCGCCGCAATTTTTACATTTTATCATTTTGAATAAAATTGGTCTGTGAAATTAGAAAAATTACAGATTCCATTTTCAAATACGGCCTTAAACCAACCAAAAAATGTAATTTTGCAACTCAATATTTTTAGAAAAAACACTATAAAAAATTTATGTCAGGTCATAGTAAATGGTCGAAGATCAAAAGGAAAAAAGGCGCAAATGACGCAAAACGCGGCAAGATATTCTCGCGGATCATCAAGGAAATTACGGTAGCTGCAAAGGAAGGCGGCAGCGGCGATCCGGCTTTTAATCCGCGGCTCAGGCTGGCCATTGCCAACGCCAAAGGCGCCAATATGCCCAAAGATAACGTCGAACGGGCGATCAAAAAAGGACTCGACAAAGATGCCGCTACTTTTCTCGAACCTACTTATGAAGGTTATGCTCCCGGAGGTATTGCGGTGTTCGTGGAATGTACTACCGACAATTTGCAACGCACTGTTTCAAAGGTCAGGGCTGTATTTAATAAAAAAGGCGGCAACCTCGCAACCAACGGATCGGTTGATTTCCTGTTTGAAAGAAAGGGCGTTTTTATTATCGAAAAAGGAGAACTGGATTTGGAAGAACTCGAACTGGAACTCATCGACGGCGGCGCCGAAGACATCGACTTCGACGATGAATCCGGCGAAGTGACCGTAACCGTTGATTTTGCAGACTTTGGCAGTATGCAGAAAAAACTCGAAGACCTCGCCATCGAAGCCAAAAGCGCCAACCTCGAACGCATTCCCACTACTTTCACAAAATTGTCTGTTTCGGATTCCAAAAGCGTTTTGAATCTCATCGAAGCGCTGGAAGAGGAGGATGATGTTCAGGCGGTTTTCCACAACCTCGAAATGACGGATGAACTGGCGCTGGCGCTGGAAAATGACTGAAACTTTCTCTGGAAATTGTTGTGCGACCACGCTGTGGTCGAATCTATTTTTCTCTTGAATTTTCTAACGTACTTTGACCACGATGTGGTCATGTTTTCTTTGTGCGACCACCATGTGGTCGAAGTATCAGGTTTTTCCGTCTTGACCCCAGAGGGGTCATAGTATGTTAGGAAAAAATTCAGAAGTTTGATTTTCGACCACAGAGTGGGTCGCACCTTTCGCCATTTTCCCCGACAATCGGATTTGCGACCACAATGTGGTCTTGTGTTCTCCACATAAATTCAAGCCAGCAAAGGTCAATTAAAACACGGCGAGCTTTCCGCTTTGGCTAAAGCCATTTCCGGTCAAATTGTAAATGTACATCCCCGCCGCCCAGTTGTGGGTGGAAATGGTTTTTTCGACGGAGCCGGGTTGAAGATTTTCAGAATGCAGCAATTGGCCGTTCAGGCTGTAAATGTTTAAGGTTAAATCTTCCTGGAATGGCTCGGATTTGATATAAAGTTGATTGCCGGAATGATACACTTCGATTCGATTTTTATCTTCCAAATGTCCAACGCTACTGATGCCGTCAAAGGGAGAAGAAACCAATCCGGGAAACTCCTGCCCCTGGACGCTGGTGAAATCGCCTACGAAATATATTTGATCCTGGAAACTTTCGGCAGCAGTGACCTGGGCGTCGAAATCTGCTCCTTCTGACGAAAGTCCTGGACTGCCATTTTGGACATAAATTCCTCGGCTCCAGGTTCCAATAACGGGTATAAAATATATATTCCCGTAATAAATAATCATATCGTTATGAGAGAGAATTCCATGCATTAACTCAGGTTGACCTTCATCTAATTTGGCAAAAGAATTAATATATTTCCAAATTCCGGCATCAAAATATCCGGCTCCGGTCGGCCCAGACCATTTAGAGCCAACATAAATTTTGCTATCGATTATTTTCACGCTTCCCAAAGCCTCACAATCATGATCAAAACCGGCAACCCAATTATAAGTAAGATAATGCTTCCAATAAGCAAGATAATCGGTTTCCAACTGGTTTATTTCGGGATCGGAGGAATACGTGGCAGTTTGCGTGAAATCACCGGCAACCAATAAATGATTGTCATTATTATCAAAATCATAAACCGGCCCGTTGACTGAAAATGCCCCATTTTCATTTTGCAAAATAGTTTCTCCATGCTCTATGAAAGCCAGGTTTCTGATGACGTTCTCATCCAAATCTTCCATTTCAAAATCGCCACCGACGTAAAGTCTGCCTGAAGGCTTGTGAATGGTATAAACCACGCCTGTCATATTACTGGTTTCGAATCCATGCCAGGCCTCATCTTTAAAATAGGCAAGATTTATAAGTTCAGGTTGCCCATTGACATAAAAATCTCCACCAATATAAACGGTTCCCAAATGATCTATTTCAATATCATGGACAATCCCGTTCACACCCTCTCCCAATGAATGCCAAGATTCTCCATCCCAGGCGATAATACTATTCGCCGGAACACCGTCCACTTCCGAAAATTCTCCTGCGAGATAAAGCATCTCATCATCTTTGGCTTTCATCACATTGATCTTTCCATCGCATCCGCCGCCATTACCAACGGTATTCCAGGTCTGGGGAAGCGGACTGTAAGCCGGCTGTATCCAGGCCAGTTCTTCCACAGTAAAACCAAACGTTTTTGCCCAATCAAGGAGTTCAGGATAGTGGTTTTTCAGTTCGGCGATATAGGCATAATTTTTTTCTTCAGCAATGCGATCCACCAATTCGGAAGCGCCGGTTTCGAGGGCGAGATAACCCACTGCGCAGGCCGTTCCGTAGCTGTCAACGAAGTATGGCTGGCGTTTTTTATGAAACGTGTTTTGGGGAAACTTTCCGGCTTTCCAATAATTATTCAAAATATTGAGTACGGATGAGCGATTCTCTAATTGCGCCGCATTCAAACCTGCTGGCTGATTTTCCCGAAGGTATCGTTCCACCAGTTTGAGGTGCATTTTGATGCGTTCGGTATCATTTTTAAAACTTGCCGGTTCGCAAAGAAAATTATCATCGGTAATTTTAAGCCATTCTTTGTTGACTTCGACAAGATGATCGTAAAGGCTGGCATTGAGATTAGGATTTAGCGATTTAGCATAAGCAGTTGTACTCATCAATATAATAAGTACCAGGGGGTATAGATTTTTCATGGAAATGTATTTTATTTCTAAACTATACCATACAAGTTACTGAGAAATACCCATTTCAATCAACCTGGAAAAGCGAATTTGTCGATTTCAAGTCTAAACGCCATTCATAAAGGGTTAATACCCAACCCTTTTTACAATTTACCTGTCGAAGTAGCATTTCTTAAAATCAACAAACTTTACTCGAATAGAGGAATGAACATGAAAATTTAACTGCTGAAATCTTTTGATAGCGATCAAATGAAGGTGGGAAAAAAACAATCTAGAAAATATGTGTGTTTTACTCCCCGCTGCTTCGATATGCCACAAAAAAAAACTACCCCAACAACCTCGTTCGGTTGCGGGGCAGCCCACACACTATGAGAACACCCATTATTCTTTAATTCTCAAAAGAGAACTGTTTTTTTTCTTTTTGCTTTCAGATTTTTTGAGCCGCTTTTGACTCCCCGTCTGAAATTCACCGGTATAACGCACAAGATTGTTAGAATTATGCTGTTTTTATAGCAGGTTTTAGTTATTGTTTTTAATGTATGTTAAAATAAATTTTATAACTCATTGACCAGCAATTATATTTTATATTAAAATGATTGTTAGTTAAATATTATTAACGCTCGTTAATTAAACTTTAAGAAGGGTTTTTTCCTTATTTTTGTGGTGTTTCAGCGAGAAAACAGGCATCATTTTAAAACCCGCTGAATTCTAAAAAAAGCATAATGATCTCGCAAAAAACAATTCAACAAATACTGGATACTGTAAAAGTGGAAGATGTGGTAGAAGAATACGTCAACCTCAAAAGGCGAGGCGCTAACATGCTGGGGCTTTGCCCTTTTCACCACGAGAAAACCCCTTCGTTCACGGTATCGCCATCAAAGAATATTTTCAAATGTTTCGGTTGCGGAAAAGGAGGTAATGCCGTCCAGTTTTTGATGGAGCATGAAAATTTCACATTCCCGGAAGCGCTGCTCCACCTGGCTAAGAAATACAACATCGAAGTCGAGGAAACCCAGAGCAGCCAGGAAAATTTCGAAGAACGGCAGCGACTGGAAAGTCTTTATATCATCACTGGATTTGCGGAGGAATTTTATTCCGATCAGCTTTTCAATACCGACAAAGGAAAAAGCATCGGCCTGAGCTATTTTAAAGAAAGGGGATTCAGGGAAGAAACCATAAAAAAATTCGGGTTGGGCTATGCCGATGACAGAAAAGATGGGTTTACAAAAACAGCCATTCAAAAAGGATACAACCCCGAACTCCTCAAAAAGCTGGCGCTGACCACTCAATACGACTCAGATTTTTTCCGCGACCGCGTTCTGTTTCCCATCCACAACCTCACCGGAAAGGTGATCGGCTTCGGCGGAAGGACGCTCCAGAAAGACAAAAAAATCCCCAAATATATCAACTCTCCCGAAACGGAGATTTACATCAAAAGCAAGGTTTTGTACGGCGCTTTTCAGGCCAAAAAAGCGATCCGCCAATTGGACGAATGTATTTTGGTAGAAGGTTATACCGATGTCATTTCCCTCCATCAGGGCGGCATTGAAAACGTAGTGGCCTCCTCCGGAACCTCACTCACCACCGGCCAGATCAGGCTCATAAAACGATACACGCCGAACATCAAGATCATTTACGACGGCGACCCCGCAGGGGTGAAAGCCGCTTTGCGCGGGATCGATCTGATCCTCGAACAGGATATGAATGTAAAAATGGTTTTGCTGCCCGAAGGCGAAGACCCGGATTCGTATTTGCAAAAATCCGGCAGCACGGAGTTCAAGGCTTTCATCGATGAAAATGCAAGGGATTTTATACTGTTTAAAACCAGCCTCCTCCTCAATGAAACCAAAAACGATCCTGTAAAAAAGACAGAGGTCATCAAAGATATTGTGAATAGCATTGCTAAAATCCCCGATCCGTTGAAGCGTATGGTTTATGTGAAAGAATGTGCCCGGCAACTGGAAATGGAGGAACAGGTTTTGGCCAATGAAACCAACAAGGCTGTCAAGCAGATTTTGACCAAAAGGCAGCAACAGGAGCAGGTGGCTTCATCCGAAACTCACCAGCAATTGACCGAAGAATTGCTGAGTTTGGAATCTTCACCGGAAACCGGCCTGGATAAGCAAAAGCCCTCGAATATGCCTGGGGCTAAACCAGCAGGCAGGCATCTGGAATTCCAGGAGCGGGACATCGCTCGGATACTGATCTCCGGAGGCAGCGAAATTTTTGATAAAGAAAACGATGTGACCGTAGCGGCTTATATCCTGAGCAATATCGAAGAAGTGCTGAATGATTTTGATAATAAACTTTGCGAAAAGATCGCCAAGGAAAGCCTCGAACTTTTAAAAAATAAACAACCGGTTTCCACCCAATATTTCCTCAACCACAATGATCCGCAGATCGCTGCATTGGCCATTGATCTCGTTCACAGCCCTTATGAGTTCAGCCCCAACTGGAAAGAATTCTGGGACATCGAACTGACCACACAGCCCAGCCCCGATCAAAATTTTCTGAAAGACAGCATTTCTGCTCTTCACCGATTTAAGTTGAAAAAAGTTATCCGGATGTGTGAAAAAAACCAGGAGCGGTTGAAGGAACTGAAAGCCGGCGGAGATGATGCAAAAATGATGAAACTGCTGAAGATGCAACAAAAACTGCTCGCCATGAGAGATGAATTGGCCAAAAAGCTGAATACTGTGGTTCTGAAATGATCTTTAAATATTTCATTGTTTTTGAACCATCTCACTAATCCACGGGATACCCTGACACTTTTGTCGTGTTAAATTTTTCAGTCCTTTCTTTTGTTCCCTATTGTGCTCTTTTACCGCCGTTGGCGGCACAGGTAGTGGTTTAAATCTTTTGAACCACTACCTCCGTCTCAGATTCACACCAATTTATGCAAGGCGGGGAACATCCTCCTTTACTCCCCATATTTCAAATGCACCACATCTGACCTACCCTTCTCGAAAACCGTTACAACAAACAAATTATCATACTCCGTTTCAGGTAAATCGGAATATATATTCGCGCCGACCAACGTGTTTATAAGCAAAGGCGTAGTGTTGGAATGGCCGACCACCAGCACTACTCCGGCATGATGATCCACAAGTACTCCATCTACAAAAACAGAAGGGTTGAATGGATCGAAAATGATGATAGACAAAGATTTATCATCCGCGACAGGTTGTGCAGTTTGCATCGTCCGATTGAAATTAGTGGAATAAACTGCATCCAGCGACACGCTGGAAAGTGCCCTCCGGAGTTCTTCAGCGCGGGCAATGCCGGCAGCGCTGAGGTCGGGATTGCTGCCGATGCCGGTAGTTTCAGCATGGCGCACCAGGATAAAAGTTGTAGCTGTATCCGTCAGAAATTCGGTCAGCGTCAAGGTATCGGTCACATTCAGAATAATGGTATCCTGCACCGTAATATAGGTCGTGTCGTTTTCCGTTACGGTAACGGTTATTATTTCCGGTTCTTTTGAGCAGGAAAGAACCAATGATGACACAAAGTAGATGAGTATGGAAAAAGCAATGTAAATCTTATTCATCTGGCGGGGAGTTATTTTTTAGCAACGATTAGAAAGTTGGATCGATTTCCTCATTGTTTTTGGACAAAGGCTTCGGGGATATATTTCAGTCCCTGCAACTACTGTCGGTACCCGGATTCGTTTTCAATTCGTGAATTCGTGGCTATTTATTTTAAAAAAACAAGTTCCGAATAATCTATTCACAAGCGATTTTCTAATAACTTTTCACTTATTGCGATCCATGCAATTCAAATCCTCGAATGCCGTTTTCAGCCTTTCTACAAATTTATCTTCGCCTTTTCTGAGCCAGACACGGGGGTCGTAATGTTTTTTATTTGGTGAATCTTCACCATCCGGGCTGCCGATCTGGGATTGCAAATAGTCGCGTTTGCCTTCATAATAATTGCGGACGCCATCCCAGAATGCCCATTGCATATCCGTGTCGATGTTCATTTTGATCGCGCCGTATTCGATGGCTTCCCTGATCTCTTCGCGGGAGCTTCCGGAACCACCGTGGAATACAAAATTGATTGGATTTGGTTTTGTATTGAATTGATTCTGAACATACTCCTGCGAATTTTTCAGGATGATAGGTTTCAATTCGACATTGCCGGGTTTATAAACTCCGTGGACATTTCCAAACGCCGCAGCTACCGTAAATTTATCGCTGATCTTTATCAATTCGCTGTAAGCGTAGCTGACTTCTTCGGGCTGCGTGTAAAGCCTGGAGCTATCGACGTCGGTGTTATCGACACCATCTTCTTCACCGCCAGTGACGCCAAGTTCGATCTCCAGCGTCATGCCGATTTTGTTCATCCTTTCAAAATAGCTGACGCAGGTTTCGATGTTTTCTTCCAAAGGTTCTTCCGAAAGGTCGAGCATGTGCGAACTGTACAACGGATAACCCCTGCTTTCAAAAAACTTTTCGCCGGCATCGAGCAGTCCGTCGATCCAGGGCAATAGTTTTTTTGCGCAATGGTCGGTGTGCAGGATCACTGTTACGCCATAAGCCTGTGCCATAGTGTGGACGTGGATGGCACCGGAGATGCCCCCCAAAATTGCAGATTGCTGCTTGTCGTTGGAAAGGCCTTTGCCGGCAAAAAAACTGGCGCCACCATTGGAAAATTGGATCATCACCGGTGAGTTGACTGCACGGGCAGTTTCCAAAACGGCGTTGACAGAATTGGTGCCGATGACGTTGACGGCAGGTAAGGCAAAGTCATTTTCATTCGCGTAATTGAGCAGTTCGGTAACTTCATCTCCCCACAAAACACCGGGGCGAAATTTAGTAGATGGTGAAATCATTACATTTTATTTTTTTGAAATGGACGATCAGGAGTGCGAAAGCTAAAATTATAAAATGAAGTTTCTTAGTAAGTGGTCAAAAATAAAGTAGCCGGTGTTCCCAACTTGTCCCGATTTGTCGGGACTTGTCCCGATTTGTCGGGACTTGTCCCGATTTGTCGGGACTTGTCCCGATTTG
>CAZKDA010000015.1:0-11269 GCA_964551455.1 uncultured Saprospiraceae bacterium | reverse complement strand
TCGGGACTGTGTCGTCCCGCTTTTTCTCCAAAAAGCGGGATTCGCTTCAATCTGACGTCTAATATCTGGCATCTTGTTCCTGCCCGCCTGACAGTCGGGCGGGCGGGTCTGACATCTTTCTTATTATTAAAAAAACTCAACCAAAGATAATAAAAATTGCAAAATATACAACTTGAAAATGCCGACAGGCTGATTGTTGAATATTTTATAAAATTCTAAAAATCAATTCATTAAAATTCATGGAATGGAAATACTCAGGATTTCAGACAATTCCTTTTTCGGCAAGATACCTTTCGGCATCAAGGGCAGCCATGCAACCGGTACCCGCTGCGGTTACAGCCTGACGATAAACATGATCCTGGGCGTCGCCACTGGCGAAAACACCTTCGATGTTGGTTTTTGATGTTCCGGCTATTGTTTTGATATATCCAGTTTCATCCATATCCAGCCAGTCTTTGAAGATATCCGTGTTGGGCTTGTGACCAATGGCTACGAAAAATCCCTTGATGTTAATTGTTTTTTCTTCTTTTGTAATATTGTTGACTACCCGAACACCTTCCACCTCTTTTTCACCTAACACCTCCACCGCTGAGGTATCCCAATGAATTTCTATGTTGTCATTTTTAAATACGCGCTCCTGCATGATCTTGGATGCCCGCAGTTCATCGCGCCGTACCAGTAAATGGACTTTGGGACACAACTTTGAAAGGTACAAGGCTTCTTCTGCTGCGGTATCGCCACCCCCAACAACAGCGACCTCCATGCCTCTGTAAAAAAATCCGTCGCAAACCGCACAAGCCGAGACACCACCACCATTCCTTGCCAGTCGTTGCTCTGATTCCAGTCCTAGCCATTTAGCGCTGGCCCCAGTGGAAATAATCACTGCATCTGCGTGGATCTCCTGTCCGCCTTCGGTAAAAACCTTGTGTACAGGTCCCGTAAAATCCACTTTGGTAATCATTTCCATGCGCACCTCCGTGCCAAACCGCTCGGCCTGTTTCCGAAAATCTTCCATCATTTGCGGCCCCATCACTCCGTCGGGATATCCCGGATAATTTTCAACATCGGAGGTGATCATAAGCTGGCCGCCAGGCTCCGGGCCGGTGTAAAGCACAGGCTCGAGGTTGGCTCTGGAAGCGTAAATTGCTGCGGTATAGCCCGCCGGGCCGGAGCCGATGATGAGGCACTTGATATGTTCTGTTTGTTCAGACATTTATCGTTGAGGTTTTAGAGTATGTTGAAACTTTCATGATAGAGCGAAAGCGAGCAAATTTTATACTGAACAAGGCAAAAAACGCAGACGTACCTGGAGGGTACGGCGTCCCGCTTTTTGAAAAAAGGCGGGATTAACGCAGTGCAGAATAAAATTGGCCGATTTCAGCCGACCTGTCCCGCAACCAGCGGGATTGATGGAAGTTTAAACATACTCTTATTTAAAAATCCGTGCAAAAATAAAAATTCTTTTCACCAAACAAAGTTTGGATAGAAAAGGATTTAGGAGTTGTTTCAAACAGGATTGTACAACGAATCGACCGGCAAATGGTTTAGTTTAAAATGACATTGCACAAAGGATTCTGCAACCAAAGTGTTCATTCAAGGAATCCGGTTCGATTTACGGCGATGAAAAACCATTGCTGATCTTACTTCCTTTGCCATATAAAAAGACTTTTGGTATTTTGAAGCGTTTATAAATAATCGGCTGAGATCAAATGTAAAACACAGTTCGTCATCTAAAGTCTAAGTCTAACATCTTTCGTCTAAAGTCTAATATCTAATATCTGCCGTCTAACATCCTCTTTAAAAACAGAAAATTATGTTTACCTGGATTTATCCCACAAGCTATTTTGTAAGCCTGCTCGGCCTCATCTTTTGGTTCTATTTCAAAAACGATAGAAATATGAGCAAAATGATGGGCGCAACATTTCTGGGCGCTTTCCTGGTTTATCTCACTTCGCTGACATTCAGCCCCGGAGCGCTTTCCTTCAAGGCGCTGATCCTTTGCAGAGACCTGCTGGTGATGGGACTCATCGCTCAGTTTTTCAGTTTTTTCAAAGAAAATAAACTGATCTTTTTTATTATGCTGGCAGTCCTGACCGGCACTTTCCAGTTTCAATACAAATCCGTTTTAACCCAAACTTTCATACCTGCTGCTGTTAAAAATGAAAATGTTTTGCTGGATGCCAATTGGGAACTCCTCGTTGAAATAAAAGAAGGCCATAAAATTGCGGAACTGGATGCGATCATTCTAAAATATGGCTTGACTTACGAGGCTGCTTTCAAAATGGCCAGGCCGGAAGCGACTGACCTTGATAATTATTTTGTGGTCAACATCCCGGCAGAAAAGGAAAATGAGCTGGCTAAAATCGAAAAAGAATTAGAAGAAAGCGAACTCACTGTTTGGGTAGAACAAAATGAATTGTTTCAAATCGATCCCATCGAATCGCAAATACCCGCCCGCCCCTCCCCTGCTCCATCCACTAAATACGGGATCAATGATCCATTGGTGGATCAACTCTGGAATTTTGAAGCGATGGAAATGGATAAGCTTTACCGGCTACTGAAAGATACAAATATCACCCCTGCAAAAAAGGCTTCTATCCTCGTGCTAGACACCGGGATCGATGCCGCCCACGAAGACCTCAACGCCAATTATAAGTCAATCGATAAAACTTATGACACTGATCTCAATGGTCACGGAACGCATTGCGCAGGGATCGCCGCTTCGGTTACAAACAATGGCGTCGGTATCGCTTCCTTCTCCTCTGAAAATCAATTTGTTACGGTCGGTGCGGTGAAGGTATTGGGCAAGGGAGGCAACGGCAGCCAGCGCGGGGTGATCAACGGCATCCTGGCAGCAGCCGACCATGAAGCCGATGTAATTTCGTTGTCACTGGGTAGCCGTTCGAACGACCAAAAACAAAAGGCTTTCAAAACTGCGGTGGACTATGCCGCAAAAGCAGGGGCTATCGTCGTGGTGGCAGCAGGCAACAGCAATATCGACGCTAAACATTTTGCTCCGGCCAATACACCCGGCGTGATCACTGTTAGCGCTGTGGACAATGAGTTGAACAGGGCTTCATTTTCCAATTTTGTCAGCAATATTGAAATGGGGATCGCCGCTCCGGGAGTCAATATTTTGTCCACTATCCCGGACGATAAATATGCAGCATTCAACGGGACTTCGATGGCAGCACCGCATGTTTCCGGACTGATCGGGTTGATGAAAAGTATTGATCCCGCTTTGACCACCTCTGAAGCTTACCAAATTATTCATCAAACAGGAACCGGTACCAAAGCCACCAAAGAGACCGGGCGTTTGATCCATCCTGCTAAAGCCATTGAAGCATTGCTGAAATAAAAAAAACACCATCAAACAAATGAATGAATGATGGTGTCTGTAGCAATTAAAAACAATGAAAAAACCCTAAAATCTTAACTCTTAAGTGAACAGTTAGCTCTTTGCATTTGCCATGATAATCCCTATCTGCTTTTACAACTTAAAAAATTAGTCCTTTTTCAAGGTATAAAAAAAAGTAGGGGGAAGTTGGGGGAAAAAGGGGCAACAGATTTCGTTGCTTCTGGGATTGTGTCACAATTCAATCATGAATCATTAATCAAATTGTACTCAACAAAATTAAGGTAATTTGATTTATAATGCTTGGTTTCATATATATTTTTTACCAAAATATTTCTCTTGTTTTTCATTCATTTTTAGTTGGTTCGGCTAAACCTTTGGCATCAAAAAAAATATAAATTAAGCTTTGCAGTCATTTGAAAATTTTGATGGAAAACTTTTTTTCAAAAAAATATTTCAAGCCCAAAAACGCATTGTTTCATCTACCCTGATCGGGTTAAAAAATACATTAAAAAAGCCTGTCATTAATTTCCGGTTTTGCAAAATTTATAAAATTTGCATTTTAACTCCCGGTTCCAAACGGCTAAAAAGGTGATCTGAAAATTGATTACTCAATCAGGTCAGCTCCATGTCGAGAAAGTTTTCAAACCGGTTGTCCAGGATTTCCAAAAGCAATTTGCTGAATTGATTTCGTGCAACCTCCCGGCGGATCTTCATGCGATTATCTTTGAAATGACCGGGACTGAAAACCCTTCGCGGATTGCCTTTGTAAAATTCCTTCCTGTTGATCTTTGCCGGTGTGGTCAATTCCGATTCATTCACCGCTACCACAAAAGTATGGTTCTCCGATGAAGACATTTTCCAGTGGTGAATTCCAATTTCATCTTTGAGGTATTCCAGCACACAGGCTCCGGAGAGATTCATTTCAACACCGTATAAACTGTTTCCCTCAGTGCCATCCCTGCCGATAAAAAGTGCAGGGTTCCAATTTTTTTTGATAATACTTCCCTGGTTCCCTTTTTTATCCGGCTGTTCACTTACCCAAATGGTTTTTGCGTCGATCTCATAATTTTTTGCGGAAAAAACATTTAGATACAAGTCAATAAAATCCTGCAACCCCGAACCGTAAATGGAAAAAAAACATCGATTGGTTGTCGGCTTTTCAAGCGCCAGCAGATCGACTTTCAGGTTGAAAAATTTTTCTTCCCAATCTTTTAGTTTAGGGATCAGACCAGTGTTGTAAGTGTTGAGGTCTAAAACGGCTAAAGTCAGGTTTTCTTCCAGGGTTTCAATCTCCCGGGTCAGTTTCTGGGTGCGATCAATGAATTGCAGCTTTTCGGCATATCTCGTCGTTTTTTCACGGTTTGCCCAAAACGATTCGCCCAGCCGCAGTTTTTCTCTTTCCAGCAAATCGATCTCGCTGAGCAACCTGACGAAATAATGGCCTTCCTGTAACCGGAAAATTTGCCTGCGCAATTCACCGGAATGATCTGCAAAGTTGATTTTATCCAGCTCCTCAAACAGGAGTTCCAACCCCAACGGATCCGCCTCGACGATCATTTCCAGTTGATTGTTTTTCAATTGCACAACCACAGTCAGCTGATCGTCAAAATCATTGGTATTCAGATTTTTAGCTAAAGGAATGACGAGTTTTTCTCTAATGAAACGTTGCAAATTCCTGGCTCCGTTTATCATGCTGTAACCGTTTTCAGCAAGATAGTCCAACACACCTTCGCGCAGGATCAACTCCACTTTTCGGTATGCGATCCCTTCCCTTTTTTTGAGCAACCGGATCTCTTTTTCAACTATAAACCGGACGGTTTCCAACGACAAAGGGTCGAATGGAATGATCTGGTCAATGCGGTTGAAAAGTTCAGGACGGAAATATTTGCGGGCCGCTTCGATAAAATTTTCGCCGACATTTTTGGTATGGTCACCATCCTTCCAGCCAATCGGTTTGTTTTGCAAAATTGCGGCACCGATATTTGAAGTCATAATTATAATGGTGCTGCAAAAATTCACCAACCTTCCTTCGCTGTCGGTCAACCTTCCTTCGCCAAGTATTTGGAGCAGAAGATCATAAAAATCCGGATGCGCCTTTTCGATCTCATCAAACAATAAAACCGAAAATGGCTCCCTGCGAACCGCCGAAGTAAGCAATCCGTTGGTAAAATAGCTTTCGCCGGTCAGCCGCAACACAGACCAGGGATCCGAAAACTCGCTCATGTCGAAGCGCAACATTTTTTCACGCGAACCAAACATATATTCCGCCAGCACTTTTGCCATTTCGGTTTTCCCCACTCCTGTGGGACCTACAAAAAGCAGCGAGGCTATGGGCTTCCCCGTGCGTGTCAACGCCGTTTTGACAGAAGTGATAAGATTCAAAATCTGTTCGACGGCAGCTTCTTGTCCGAAAACATTGGAACGAAACAACTCGTGGGTTGCTTCAATGTCCATCGGGATGTTGTGATCTACAAGGAATTGCGGCATGCCGGTTTCTTCACAAAATCCAGAAATCACTTCGGAGGTGTTGATATTTAAGTTTTCAGATTCTTGATTGATCAACAGGCTTTCCAAAAACCGAAGCGGCTTACCGGGAAAACCGGCATAAGGGGTAAACCGCCGACTCAGGCGGATGGCTTCTTCAATAGCTTCCTTTTCAACGACTAACCGGCGCTCGCCGGCCAGACTTTTCACTTTGCTGACAATGATCTCCTCGAGGTCGGTTTTGGGTTCTTCCATTTTGATCACCTGGAAAAATGAAATGAAATTCGGACTTTTCAGCTCGATCCGGGAAAGTTCCTCATCCGTGGATTCTGCGATCAGGCTGATCTCGCCGCGGCTGATGTACGAACGCATAAAATCCGCCATGCTGACATCATTGCCAACGTACTTTCCTACTTCAAACAATGCAAGCAAATTGCGGACATACAGAATATCCTCACCTCCGGAAAGCTCGTTGCACAACCGCGCCATATTATCTTCCCAACCGGTGTCGGCAGTCAATTCTTTGATCAAAGTTGAAGCCGTAGTTTCCCAAATCCGCCCTTTCAGCCGGAACTTTTTTTGTTGTCTTGCCAATTCCCAAACCAGTGCGGTTTTTCCTACACCCGAAGGCCCGGCGAGGATTACATTGCGGCTGAATTTTGTATTCAGCGCTTTTGCCAGTTGCGCCAATTCGGCTTTCCTGCCGAAGGTGATCTTTTTATCTACATCGAGCAATTTGGCAACTTTGGGAAGCCAAAGGTCTTTTTTATTAATCACGGGATCTTCTATCTCCTCGAGGCCAGGTAATTCCAAAGTAATCTCCTCGCGTAACAGTTCAACCTTTTCAAACCAGATCGTTGAAATGATCTGCTGCACCGAAGCAAGCCGCTTCTTCCGCAAAAAATCGACTTCGATCGCATCCTGAAGCGCTAATTCTCTCGACTCGCCGGATTTCGTAAAAGTTTCGATACCAATGGAAGGTACGATACACCAATATCCCGCCGGCGTTTTTTTATAAAAATATTCGAACTCCAATCCAAACTCCGGATAGCTAAAGCCGTCCTTTGCTGCATCGAACCAAACGTTGATCTTATCTTTGATAAAAGCGATATCATTAGCGTGATCCAGCAATTTCAGGTACTCTCCCTGGTCAAGGACTATTTCCTGGAAAAGTTCGCTGAATCTGTGACTGACGGTGGACAACGACTCGTTGAGCGCCAGGTACTGAGGTTCTCCGACAGGCGAAATGATCGTTTCACCTGATCTCAAGTGCATTTTTATACCATAAAAAGGGATCGAAATAGAAAACGCCATGATATTTTTTGAGCGCCGGATTTTGGCAAAATGCAAATATTTATTGTCTGCTGGAATATCCAAAAAATTAATCGAACTTTCTGTAAGATTGATCCTATTTCTTTTCGCATTTTTGCAGTGTTCTTTTATTTTAATTCAAAATTCGTCAACCTAAGTGAACATGGCAAAAATTCCTCTGTTTTAAAAATTGCAAATACTCCCTGGCTTCAAAAAACTACATTTTTCGAAAACTCACAACAGATCAGCAATATGTTCCAATTTAACGCACACATCGTCAGAAGAAGGAAGCTCAAAAAAAGTACGCTGTTTATCGGGTTTATCTCAGCAGCTTTGCTGGGTTACAGTGGGTTGACATTTTTGGAACTTGGCAGTATCCCTTTTTTGGAAGAAATTGCCCGCCAGGTAGGTTTTACGGCATATTTGCCTTGGTTGTATTTGAGTCTGTTTGCAATTTTGATCCTGATGATCCTGCCTTCCATTTTCAGCATTTTTAAGAAAAAAGCAGTGCTTGGCGGGTATGTCTCATTCGATGAAGAAAAGCTGGAAATCGTAAAAGGAAGGGATAAATATGTCATCCCCGAAGAAGATCTCACCCAACTCATCTTCGACCTCAAGCCGCTTCCTTCGGACAACAAAAAGAAAAAGAAAGAAACCTTCGGCGGCAATTTTATGAAAATACCTTCCAAAAGAGGTGTCTTCGAACTTGAACTCCACATCGACTCGCCCCAACAAAAAAATCAACTCCTCGAAATGGCTGAATTTCTCAAAATCCAGCACGACGTCAAAGTTAATATCCAGGAGATTAAATAATGGTTGATTTGTTGATCCTGCCCCGACCAGCCCCGACCTGTCGGGGCTAGTCGGGGTTGCTAATTTGTTGATAACCTAATGATCAATAACTCAATCAACTTAATCAACCAAGTCATCCAAATTCCCCATCCAATTATTTCTTAAACAACTTTATTCCATTAGCTTTGAGGCATTGCTGCATTTCATTGGTTTGACCAAAATCCTGCTACCTTTTCGATGAATATCGCAATAAATTTTACGGACTATCACAAAACCATCCGTTTGAAAAAGGAAGGCGGGAAAACATTGATCTTCGATCCGATCCGCAAAAAGCATTTAGCGCTGGCTCCGGAAGAGCTTGTCAGGCAGTTGGTGGTGCAATACCTGGTGCTGGAAAAAGGTTTCCCAAAAAGCCTGATCGGTATAGAAAAAGGTTTGAAAGTCAATCAGTTGGCCAAAAGATGCGATATCCTGGTTTATGGCCATGATACGAAGCCTGTACTCCTCGCGGAATGCAAAGCTCCGCATGTGGTCGTCGATGAAAAAACCTTTGAACAAATAGCACGATACAATTTGCCTTTGCAGGTGAAATACCTTTTGCTGACCAACGGCCTCACCACTTATTGTTGTAAAATGGATTATGAACAAGGCCGTTTCTATTTTCTGGAAACTATCCCCTTCTGGACGGAAATCAATGATGAAATAGCTGAATGAAATTCTGCATTCCGGCCAATTGATAAGGTTTTGGCAATGGAATTTGAAATAGAATCAGTATTTTGCGGCAAACTAATTTTTTAAAACAAGCATTGGCAATCCATGAGAAAAGAAGTAATACTTGTCACCGGCGCAAATGGGCAGATTGGTTCAGAGCTAACGTCGGCATTGCAAAATATATATGGTGTGGATCAGGTTTTGGCAACTGATATCAGATCGTCCGAAAACGCCGACGGGCCTTTCGAAGTACTCGATATCACCGACAAGAATGCCATGCAGTTTTTGATGAAAAAGTATAAAGTAACCCAGGTGTATCACCTCGCTGCCATACTTTCCGCAAAGGGCGAACAAAATCCTTTCTTTACCTGGAAAACCAATATGGATGGATTTTTTAACGTCCTGGAAAATTCGCGGGAACTGGGAATCACAAAAGTTTTTTTCCCCAGCACCATTGCAGTGTTTTCTAAAGAAACCCCCAAGCACCAGACTCCGCAATATACCGTACTCCACCCTGCCACGGTTTACGGGATCAGCAAAGCAGCTTCCGAAAACTGGTGTCAATATTATTTCATGAAATACGGACTGGACGTAAGGTCGCTCCGATATCCCGGAATCATCAGTTACAAATCTCCTCCGGGCGGTGGTACCACAGATTATGCCATTGAAATTTTCCATCATGCCCTGAATTTTGGGCATTACGAATGCTTTTTAAATCAAAACACGCGCCTGCCCATGATCTATATGCCCGATGCCATACGTGCCACACTCCTGCTCATGGAAGCTCCGGTGGAGCGGATCAATGTCCGAACCAGCTATAATCTTGCTGCTATGAGTTTCACGCCCAAAGAATTGTACGAATCTATCCGCAGGCATATCCCGGATTTTAAAATAACTTACAAACCGGATTTTCGACAGGCTATTGCAGAATCCTGGAATGAAAGTATCGATGATAGCTTTGCGCAAAAGGACTGGAACTGGAACCCGGAATTCGACATAGACGCCATGACCGACGATATGATCCTTAATCTAAAAAAAAAGTATCCATCGATTAAACCGGAACTTATCCCCGGAATTTCTTAACTGAGTTTATGGTCGATTGTGGTGAGCTGGGAAGCCGCCAATCTCAATCAACCCAATCAACCTATTCAACTAAATAACCTGATTTTTTTTAAAATATGCAAACTATGTTTTCATCTGTAAAACAAGACCTTCAAAACGAGATCAACGACCTGAAAAGCGCAGGTTTATACAAATCAGAACGCACGATCACCACGCCTCAATCAGCAAAGATCAATACCATGGAAGGCGGTGAAGTGCTCAATTTTTGTGCAAACAACTATCTGGGCTTATCTTCTCACCCTGAAGTCATCAAAGCTGCCAAAGCTGCCATCGATAGTCATGGCTACGGGATGTCATCGGTGCGATTTATTTGCGGTACGCAGGATATTCACAAAGAGCTGGAAAGAAATATCTCCGGCTTTCTCGGAATGGAAGATGCCATTCTTTACGCAGCTGCCTTCGACGCCAACGGCGGTTTGTTCGAGCCGCTGCTGAACGACCAGGACGCGATCATCTCCGATACGCTGAACCACGCTTCCATTATCGACGGCATCAGGCTTTGCAAAGCGCAGCGCTACCGCTACAAGACCAACGACATGAACGACCTGGAGGCCAAACTGAAAGAAACAAAAAATGCCAGACGCCGGATGATCGCCACCGATGGCGTTTTTTCAATGGATGGAACTATTGCCCAGATATCTGCGATATGCGACCTCGCCGAAAAATACGATGCTATGGTCATGGTGGATGATTGCCATGCAACCGGGTTTGTAGGAAAAACCGGAAGAGGAACCCATGAATACCACAACGCCATGGGACGAGTGGACATTATCACCGGGACTTTTGGCAAAGCCCTGGGCGGCGCTTCCGGAGGTTTTACCGCTGCGCGCAAAGAAATTGTAGAAATCCTGCGGCAACGATCCCGCCCTTATCTGTTTTCTAACACGCTGGCGCCATCTATCACGGGCGCTTCCATCAAAGTGATCGATCTCCTTAGCAGCACCACTGAATTGAGGGACAAGCTGGAAAACAATACGCAATTTTTCCGGGCTGAAATGAAAAATGCCGGTTTTGAAATCCTTCCGGGAAGTCACCCGATAGTTCCGATCATGTTGTATGATGCAAAGCTCTCCCAGCAATTTGCAGAGCGACTGCTCAAGGAAGGGATATATGTGATCGGATTTTATTTTCCTGTTGTGCCTAAGGGTCAGGCCAGAATTCGTGTGCAGATTTCCGCAGGCCATGAAAAAGCCCATCTTGAAAAAGCGGTTCAGGCTTTCTCTAAAGTAGGACGGGAGTTGGGTGTGATAGGGTAGAACTTTTGATTTATCAAATCTTCTTCATTTATCACCTCACCAGCGCCACATCCCCCTTGAAAACCCGCTGCTCCCCATCCACAAACTCTATCTCCGCGAAATAGACAAAAACCGCAGGATTCAGAAACTTTCCATTGAGTGAGCCGTCCCAGCCGGACGGAGGTGGAAGTTATGTGGGGTATGGCTCTGGCGATAGTGCGATCCCGCTTTAGTCAAAATCTGACTAAAGCGGGAT
>CAZKDA010000014.1:0-41270 GCA_964551455.1 uncultured Saprospiraceae bacterium | reverse complement strand
TGGCAAAGGGCGATGCCCTTTGTTTTTGCTTTTGCCCTTTCAGGGCAATAACTCTATGCGACCACGATGTGGTCGAAAGATTCTAAATTTTATAAGCTAACGTACTTCGACCGCGCCTGCCTGAACCAGCCCGACTGCCACGGGCGGGCGGGTGCTAAAGGCAGGCAGGCTGCGGTCGGTTTTTTCACACCCACTTTCAGCGGTTTTAAAATTCCAAAGAAATTTCCAAATCTTTGCATTGCCGGGTTTCGCGGTTGGTTTGTGAATGGGTTTCTAATGTTTACTAAACTTTTTGAAAGTATAGTAAACGTAAGCATAGCGGTTTTTTTCCGACCCAAGTGGGATATCACTTTTTTCAAAATTTCAAATCTGATAAACAGGTAAAAATCCTTTAAAGAAGATACCTTTGTGCTCGGTTTGTAAAAGTGTACTTTTTGTAGCCAAATCAATTAAAAACTGAATGTTATGTATTATAAAAATATACTGGAAACAATAGGAAACACGCCACTCATAAAGATCAACAAAATTTGTAATGAAGTGCCGGCACTCGTATTGGTAAAGCTGGAAACGGCTAATCCGGGACATTCCATAAAAGACCGTATGGCGCTGAAGATGCTGGAAGACGCCGAAAAACGCGGAGATATAAAACCGGGCGGGACGATCATCGAATGTACCTCCGGAAATACGGGAATGGGGCTGGCAATAGCTGCTTGTGTAAAAGGATATCATTGCATCTTTACAACAAGTGATAAACAATCAAAAGAAAAACTTGACATGCTCCGGGCGCTGGGCGCGGAAGTGATCGTTTGTCCGACAAATGTAACCCCGGACGATCCGCGTTCTTATTACTCCGTCGCAGAGAAACTCAGCAAGGAAATCCCCAACTCTTATTGGTGTAATCAATACGATAATCTCTCGAACAGACAGGCGCATTACGAGTCAACGGGACCGGAAATCTGGGAGCAAACCGAAGGCAAAATTACGCACCTTGTGGTAGGCGTGGGAACCGGCGGAACCATCTCCGGTACTGGAAAATTCCTCAAAGAAAAAAATCCAAACATCCAGGTCTGGGGCATCGATACTTACGGTTCTGTTTTTAAAAAATACCACGAAACCGGAGAGTTCGATGAAAAAGAGATATATCCGTACATCACCGAAGGAATCGGCGAGGACATCCTTCCGAAAAATGTAGATTTCAAAATTATCGATCTGTTTGAAAAAGTCACGGACAAAGACGGTGCGGTGATGGCGAGGCGGCTGGCCCGTGAGGAAGGGATCATGTTGGGCTATTCGGCAGGATCGGCCTTTGCAGGGTTGTTGCAGTTGAAAGATAAACTGACAAAAGACGACGTGGTCGTTGTGGTTATCCACGATCACGGCAGTCGCTACGTCGGTAAATTGTACAATGATGAATGGATGCGGGAGCGCGGATTCCTTGATGTTGAAATGAAAGTGAAAGACTTGGTGGCAAGAAAAGAATCCAAACAACTATTTTCTGTGAACGCTGCGGATACCGTGCAAAAAGCTTCGGAGTTGATGAAAAAAAATGACATTTCGCAAATGCCGGTGATGGATCAGGGTGAAATGGTCGGATCGGTCACGGAAAGCGCTGTTTTGTCGTGTCTTCTCGAAAACCCCGCGAACAATGGCTCCAGGAAAGTTGCGGAGATCATGGATCAGCCGTTTCCGGTCGTCAGCGAAGATTTGCCTTATCGCCAGCTTGCCAAATACATCAGCAAAAAAGTCAGCGCTGTGATTGCCAAAGACAAGGCCGGAACCATGCAAATTCTCACAAAATATGACATCATCCGGGCGGTTTAATCTCAAAACATTTTCACCTGGTTTTCATCGACTTCAGCGGTCTGCTTTTGATCTGTAACCGAAGGTTGGCGTTGTGTGGGAAGGATGCGTTTTATGACCCGGAGCTTGTGGGTATATTTTTCTGTTTCCTGATTGAAGATGCCAAAATGGTCGATTTTATCCACCCTTACTTTGCCTGATGCATGAATGATCTGCCCCGGATAAATGATGATGCCGGTGTGTGCAATCCTGCCTTTTCTATTTTCAAAAAAAGCGAGATCGCCATCCTGTGTTTGTTCAATAAAATCGATCGCCTCGCCTTGCTCAACCTGCTCGAAGGTATCGCGGGGAAGGTTGATGCCAATCAGCTTGTAAGTCATTTGGGTGAAGCCCGAACAATCGATCCCCAAAGGCGAACGACCTCCCCACAAATATGGCGCATACAAGTAGCGGCGGGCAATTTTTATCAGCAATTCCGTATTCTGTGAAAGCCTATCCGGAGAGATCACCTGCCCGCTGAAACTGAAAAAATTGCCATTAAAAGAAAATCGCAAACCATCGTAATTGGGCAGATCTGACCCCATGACCACTGGCAGGTAATGATCTTCGGCAATGACGGGCTGAACGAGTTCGAGGCTGCAAGTACGTTTTTTCTGGAAAAGGTTGAACTCGGAAGGCGTGATCGGCTTGATCTGTTTGGCATCTACCCAGCCGAGGTAATTGTCCCAGGCACAACGTATTTTAGCCCACGAGCCTTTTTTTTCTAATATTTCAACCATTTCTCCGAATAACAATTGGGTGACCATCTCGCTTTTTTCGGAAGCGCTGCTTCTCACCGGAACGATACTCAAAGGACAAATGGCAAAATTCATTTAAAAGCTTTCAAGTTTAGAAGGATGTGAAATTGTAAATGTCGTTGATTAAATTGTAAAAGTGTTGCAATTAAACGCGTTCCCGGTCAGTTAAAAAGAATGGTATTTTTGAATAGAAAAGTCGTTGCCGGATACGGAGATAAAAATAATAAAAACCCACAGAGCTAAACCCTTTAATTTTAAAAAATATTCCTGAATAAGGTATCTTTGCCAGCGTTTGGCCAATTAAATCTGAACTTAGTTGAAAATGAGTAAATTCTTTACTTCCTCGATCTTCCTTTTTTTCTTACTGGGCGCTTTGAATGCCCAGGATAAACATTTCACACAATTTTATGCAGCCCCACTGGCGCTGAATCCGGCGTTGACCGGCGCTTACAGCGGCTCGTATCGCATCGGCGGCATCTACCGCGACCAATGGCGCAATGTGCTTGACGAACCTTACGTAACTTTCGAAACTGCGCTGGATGTCCGGTTTCCGGTGAAACTCGATCGTCGTTACGACGATGCCTTTGCGGTAGGCCTGATGTTTTTCAGCGATAAGGTGTCCGGGATAGATTTCAACACCAATCAGATCGCATTGTCCGGCGCTTTCCACAAAGGGCTTGATTTTGAAAAAAAACAATACCTCTCAGCGGGTTTTCAATTCGGGATTGCACAGCGAAATGTCAATTATGAAAATCTGACCTTCCACGATCAGTTCAATGCTATCGATCAATACGAGTATCCAACCGCCGAAGACCTCCCGGAAAACAATTTTTCTTTCGGCGATTTTTCCGTCGGGCTGAACTATACCTTTTCACCAAAAAAAGGAGTTTCATTTTTTGTGGGCGGAGCCATGCACCATGTTTTCCAACCGCAGATCACCTTTTATCCGCTGGATGACGAAGGCGCCGAAGGCAGCAAACTTTTTGCAAAATACTCCGGACAACTGAGCGCACAGTTTCCACTTTCCGAGCAAGTCGCGTTGATCCCCAGGGTATTGTTTGCAGTGCAGGGGCCTCACACCGAGATCAATGCCGGAACCAATTTTCGCGTTCGGCTAAACAATCACAACAACAACGCTGTACATATCGGCGGTTGGGCGAGGCCTGTAGGCAATGCCGACAATTCTTATGGTTTGGATGCCGTAGTGGCGATGTTCGGGCTTGAATTGGGAGGGGTGTTGATGGGTTTGTCTTACGACGTCAACCTCACTGATCTTGCCACTACCCGACGAGGGCAGGGCGCTTTGGAATTTTCTATTTCTTACATTGGTAGTTTTGAAGATGATTCAATCCTTTGCCCCAAATTTTAAACTCCGGCGACCAACAGGTTCAATCCGGTGACGTATTTCGAGCTTTTTGAAAAACGGAAAGGTAAATGTTGTAAAACGAAAGCCGCATCTTCGTCGAGCGATTCATCGTATTTCAATTCTAAAATGACAGCCTCATCTTCGATCTGAAAATTTGTAAATTTTCTTGCATTGAGCAGCGAGAAATATTGCAACTTCCTGTCAATCGTAATCCGGTATTTTTTATTGGAAGTTTCGAAGTAAGACCTTTGGTAAGCATTGATGAGCGATGGCATGTAAAGGTTTCCCTGCCCGGAAATGTCATTGACTGTTTTCGTCAGTTTTTTCAGGTCTTCCAAATCAAAATTTTCCAGTGGAAAACTTTTCTTATCGCCCAGTAAATTCTGTTTGATCTTAAATTCAAGATTTGGATTTTCAATTTTGCGAATATCATCGCCATACCATCTCACTCTGATCTTCTTGCGTTCTGACACACCAACTACATTGTCGAAATAGGCTGAAAACAAGCAATTATCAAAATAAATATTGTAAACTTTTCTATCCGGAAATGCTTTTCTGAACGAGGCCGGATGGAGGATCACCGCCTGCCGCACGAGAGCATCGTGGAAATGCTCGATCCTGTATTTTCTTTCGTATCTCAAAATTGCTAATTTGCTGATGTGATAACTTAATCAACCCCGACTTGTCGGGACAGGCCCAATCAACCAAACCTGAACATGGCACTTTCCACAAAACCTCAATCCATAAGGCTGATATTTTCTACGATCTCCAGGCCGTAGCCAGTTAGCCCGACGCGGCGCTTTGGGTGGTTGGTGATCAGCCTGATCTTTGTGATCTCCAGGTCGCGGAGTATCTGGGCGCCAATACCAAAATCCCTTTGTTCAGCGCTTTGCGTTCCGTCTCCTGGTTTTTCGTTTTTCTCTTTATAACTCTGCAATCGGGCGAGCAGCGAGGTATTTTTTTCGCTATGCCGGATGTAGATCAACACCCCTTTGCCTTCATCGGCTATGATTTCCAGAGATTTTTGAAGCTGAACGCCGTAACTTTCGAAAATGGAGCCGAGTATTCCTCCCGTTTCGGTGGATGAATGCACCCGCACCAACACCGGTTCATCGGGATTCCATGTTCCTTTTTTGATTGCCAGGTGCGTGTCGCCGGTGGTAAGTTGTGTGTATCCGATGACCTCGAAGGGGCCGAATTCGGTGTCCATTTCTACTGAAAGTTCTCTTTTGATGATGCGCTCGTTTCGCATCCTGTAAGCCACGAGGTCTTTGATGGAAATGATCTTCAGGCTGTGTTTTTTAGCGATTTTGAAGAGTTGGGGCAGCCTGGCCATGGTGCCGTCTTCGTTGAGAATTTCAACCAGCACCCCTGCCGGCGAAAATCCTGCAAGCCTTGCAAGGTCGATGGCAGCTTCCGTGTGACCGGTGCGGCGGAGCACTCCTCCTGATTTTGCCCTTAACGGGAAAATATGGCCGGGCCGTGCAAAATCCGTGGGTTTGGTTTCCGGGTTGATCAGCGCTTTGATGCCTTTTGCGCGGTCATGCGCAGAAATACCGGTGGTGCAGCCGTGCCCGATAAGGTCGATGGAAACCGTAAAAGCAGTTTCGTGCAAAGCTGTATTGTCGGAAACCATCATTTTCAGGTTGAGATCGTCAGCGCGTTTTTCTTCGATAGGCGTGCAGATCAGTCCTTTGCCGTAGGTGGCCATGAAATTGATGATCTCCGGGGTGATCTTTTCGGCAGCGCAAATGAAATCCCCTTCGTTTTCGCGGTCTTCATCATCGACGACGATGACCACTTTCCCGGATTTTATATCTTCGATCGCGGATTCGATGGTATCCAAACGGAATCTATCAGTTGCGTTTGGGCGGCTGCCAGACATTATTTTTAATTCCATTTAAGTATTTGATAAAACCTTCCAGCAATGCAATATTCATCATCACAAAATATCGAACCTTCCGAAAGGCTAAAACATTAATATTCAAGTTTTTAAAAAAAAGATCGAGCAAGGGCACAAGCAGCAGAAAACAAGTTTGAAACAAGAACAACAACCTGTAAATAAAGTTGTCGTGAAGTGCCAGCAGCCCATTGCTCAAAAAAGCGAAGATAATAAAAAATGGCCCGAGCCACCGCAAAACCTTGTGCGAAAAAAAAGCAAAACTCAGGGAGTTCATTTTCCAGAGCAAGTGTTTGAAGGTTCTGAGGTTTTGGAAATTCCCGGCAGATATCCGCGCCTTCCGGCGATATTCTTCTTTGATCTCGTTGGAGACAGATTCAAAGCATTTTGCCTCCAGTTCGTTGATCGCCAGTCCTCCTTTTTCAAAGGTTTTCATGGCAATGAAAAAATCATCGACCAGGTATTTGGGGGGTATTTTTGTAAAAAAATCAGAACGCAAGGCATAACAGCCGCCGAAGGGTCCGATCATCTTTCCAAAGGCGATGCCTTCAAGATGTTTGAGCATGACTTCAGTGTTAATATATTCATTTTCAACTTTCGAAATACCCGCTGCATTCATCCCCGTTCCCAACATATTGGCATCGACCAAAGCAATTTGCTTGTTTTTAAAATGTTTCACCAATTGGAAAAGGGTATCTTTTTGCAGGATTACGCTGGCGTCGGTCAGCAGCAAAATATGGTGATCGCCTGCCGAATTCTTCTCAAAAGCGAGCGCCACGAGATCGTTGACGACATCGGGCTTTCCCCTCCGCATTTCAAAGGCTTTAAAAAAAATGTGGGAATGATGCCTTTTGAAAAATTCCATCTTCGGGTTGGTTTCATCATCCGAGCAATCCGAGCCAACGAAGATTTGCAGTCTGTGCCTGGGATATTCCAATTTTAAAAGGCTTTCCATTTTTTCATCAATCACTTTTTCTTCGTTGTAAACCGACATGATGACCGAAACGAAGGGAAGTTCATCTCCCTCGTCGTAAACCAGGGCATTATTTTGTTTTCCTTTTGCCAACAATCTCAATATCAGTGGATAAAACACGTAGGTATGAAACAGGCTGAACACACAAAGCCAGAAAACTATTTGCAGGAATAGGAACATTCAGCCTTCTTTGGTTAAGGTTTTTTTCGTAAAACTCACCTGCAAAATTAAAATTAATTATCGGAAAGGATTCTTTTTGAAATCGGGAAGTTTGGGGTGTTGTGGTGTTTGCTTCGACAAGCTCAGCACGAGTTGGTGTTAGTGGTGTTGTGGTATCCGGTATCCGGTGTCGGGTGTCAGGTGTCCGGTATCAGGTGTCAGGCTTTCCGCCTCCCGCCTCAAGATTCTCTCACGGAATTCAACTGCCGGTTACCGGATTTTTCGATGTGCATTTTATAAGAAGTTGCCAGGGTAGCGGCGATCTGGTGGTTGTCGTAGTTGTTGCCAACAAATTCAAGGGCATTATGACCGATGCGGTACAGGTTTTCATTGTTTTTGTAACAATAGGTGATCGCGTCGAGAAACTCATTGACTTTGTCGGCGATCAGCACTTCTTTTTTCGGTTTGGCTTCGATACCTTCCAGGCCAATGCGGGTGGTAAGCACCACTCGTCCCAAAACCATTCCTTCGAGTATTTTGGCTCGCATGCCGCTGCCTGAAAGCAAAGGAACGACCATGATCGGATGTTGGTTGATAAATGAAGCAGCACAAGGTACTTCACCATAAAATTTCACATTTTTCACATTCATATTCAAAAGCCGCAGTGGAGTGTTTCTGCCAGCTATATGCAGGCTAAGCTCCGGAAACTTGGCAATGGCTTTCGGCCATACATTTTCCAAAAACCACTGCAATCCCTCCTGGTTGGGCATCCAGTCGAGTGATCCGATGAAAGAAATTGAAAGTGGTTTGTTGAAGGCTGAAAAATCTGGCGAATAATCTTCCTGGTCAACGCCGATCGGAATGACCTGCACCCCGTTTTTGTAACCCATTTTGCGGAACTTGCCGAGGTCGCGATCTGTGATCGGTACGAGCAGGTCGTAATCGTTCAGGTGGGTGACTTCGTAGCGTTTCAGTTTTTTAGCCAGATGTTTCAAGTACCATTTTTTTGGTAAAAAGCCGGTATTACCTGCGATACGTTCCCAAATTTCATGTTCGACATTATGGGCGCGCATGGAAATAATGGCATCCGAATATTTCCGGATCACCGGAATATACGGCGCCAGGTACAGGGTTTCCAACTGGATAATATCGAATTTGTTTTTTCGCAAAATCCGTTTGAGCGCCAATTCAAAATCTTCGGAAACAAAGCGCGATATGTGGTAGGAATCTTTGCTGAAAAGATTGAAAAAAGCATCCTTCAGTTTCAGTTCATTGTCGATCTTAACCTCGTGGATGGAAGCGTAATGGTTAAAATCGGCAGGCAGACGGCTGAGGTCGAAATAATGCTTTTTGGTATTCATGCTGAGGAGCGACACGTTGCATCCCAAGGCATGCAGCGCCTTGCTCAGATTCGTAATTGCAATGGATTCGCCGTCTTTTAATGGAAAAGGGAATTTTTTACAGAGCTGAAGGATCTTCATAGAAAATTGATTAATAAAATTTGTTTTTGATCTAAATCTCACTGGAGGCGGTTTCCAAAAATTTCTCCTGCTGCCGGGATTTGAAAGTGGCATGGGGAACAACTTTGCGAAAATGCGCGATCCGGTCTTTTATTCCTATAGACTTAGATTTTTTTAAAAAGGGTTAAACAAATTTCAAATTCCTTTAAAGATCGGCTGCAAAAGTAATCAAATTCTGCTTTGGAAAAAAGTGTTTTGACTTTTTGCGATGATTTCTTTGTTGAAATGATAGGTGTTTTACAAAACCAGATCATCCTCCTCCTTCCATGGCGGCGAAACGATACACAAAAACTCCAGCGGTTCATCTCCCTGGTTTTCAACATATTGCCTCGCACCTGTTGGAACATAAACGACATCGCCCTCGCTGATATTTCTTTGTTCGTCGCCGATCACTATTTTGCCTTTGCCGCGTAAAAAAACATACACTTCGGATTGCCCGGCCAAACAATGCGGAAGAGACGACTGCCCGGCAGGGAGCGATCCGTGCGCCAGGCTATATCCCAGTTGGATGTGGTCGTTTTTCGGATGCAGGATTTCCCTGATGGTCGTTTTGTCATTGGCTTCGAAGGCGACGATGTTTTGAATGGTTTTAATAAGCATGATCTCGTTCTGTTTAAAAAATGATTTGGCAGCCAGGTTGCCGCAGAACAATATCCACAAATTCAAAGCAATAAAAGCCATTTTTATATAAATACTTTTATTTTTGGAGCCATATTGAAAACGCCAATGATCATAGCCAAAAACATCCACAAATCCTACGGGAAACTGCATGTGCTGAAAGGAGTCAATCTCGAAGTTACGAAAGGTGAAATAGTTTCCATCGTTGGGAAATCCGGCGCTGGAAAAAGTACGCTCCTGCATATTTTAGGAACGCTCGATAATTTTGACGAAGGCGATCTTACCATCAATGACATCAAGGTCAATCACCTGAAAAGCAAACAATTGGCACAATTTCGAAATATCAATATCGGCTTCATTTTCCAGTTCCACCATTTGCTGCCGGAATTTACGGCAGTGGAAAATGTCTGTATTCCGGCTTTCATCAAAAAAGATTCAACCAATGGCGTGGTCAAACGAGCCAAAGAATTGCTCGACTACCTGGGGCTTTCCGACCGCCTCGAACACAAACCCAACCAGCTTTCGGGAGGAGAACAGCAGCGAGTGGCAGTAGCCCGCGCCCTGATGAACAAACCGGGCGTCGTTTTCGCCGATGAGCCTTCCGGCAACCTGGATTCTGAATCTTCAAAAGAATTGCACCGCCTGTTATTCCTGCTTCGGGACGATTTCCAACAAACATTCATCATCGTTACACACAACGAAGAACTAGCCAATATGAGCGACCGGACTTTGGTGATGAAAGATGGAGTGCTTATTTCTTGAGAATTTGTTGGATATTTCGACAAGCTCAACCTGCCTGCCGCGAGCACCTGCCCGACACCTGCCTGACCTGCCTGCCGCGAGCACCTGCCCGACAGTCAGGCGGGTTCAGGCAGGCGGCAAAGGCAGGGTCAGGCGGGTACAAGTTTGCTAATTTGTTGATCCTGCCCTCCCGCCCCGACACCGGTGTCGGGGCGGGATCGGGGTTGTTGATACCGCTTGCAGTGTCACACGTTTGCTAATTCTCGCCGGTTCCTTGTGGTGCTGCATCATAATAACTAATCATATCCAATAGATAAAAAACCTTGTTTTATTTAACTTTGACTTTTTTAAAACAGAAACAATGAAAATACAAAAGCTCTTATTCCTCTTACTTTTATTACCCCTGACCTTGCCTGCTCAAATCGCCAATGTTTCCTGGGGTCCCGACTACAAAACTAATATCAATAAAACCCATGCGCAATTGATCGGGATCGACGATAATGACTTTTATGTGTTGAAAGACAGAAGCAAACGAAATAAAACAGTTTTGCGCTATGATCTGGGTGACGAAGCTTTTTCCGAACATGAATTCCAGGTGAAGTACAACGACGAGTTTTTGGAAGATCCCATTTTTATTAAAATGAGGAACGGTCTGATCGGATTTTCAGTGATCCGAAACCGGAAAGACAAACTGGCCGAAGTGATCGCCTTTGAATTCGACAATGGAGAATTTACGAATCACAGGATGATCTTCGATCACGATTACAAGAAATATACAAAAGGAGTTGCCCCGATTGCATACATTCCGGAATCCAATGAGGATGCTGAGGTCAGTTTTACTTTAAGCCCGGACAGCTCGAAAATCGTCTTTATCAATCCTTTGTCCAACCAGGATACCAAAAAAGAAGACCAGATCGCGGTTGCGGTTTTCGATGAAAACCTGAACCTGATGTGGAGTACGATCCAGGATTTTCCTTACAAAGACAAGAAGTTGAAGATCAGCAATTCCTTAGTGACCAATAATGGACGCGAGGTATTTCTCATTGGCGCGAGGAAAAACAGTTTCAGGTATTTTGACTACAAGGTGTTTAAAGTTGCGGAGAATGACTCAAAGGAATATGAGATCGTTTTGGACGAAGAGATCACCCCGGTTGCAATGATCCCGTTTGATTATAACGAAAATGATCAAACGCTGAGGGTTGGCGGATTGTACGCCCGAAAAGGAGATCCTGTGGTGCAAGGAGTGTTTGGTGGTAAGCTCGATCTCACAAAAACCGCAAATAAGGAATTCCATTTTTCCAAATTTTTGAAAGAGGAATTGTTTAGGAACAGCAAAACCGAGTATTCAATTGCTGGTGCTTATGTATTTTCCAATGGAAATTACCAGTTTTTGGCAGAAAGCAAATATGAATCGGTTCATCACGGCGGTTCAACTGGTCCTACAATAACATATTATTATAACACGGAGCTCATCCACGCCACGATCGACCCCAATGGCGAGGTTTTAAATAAAATGAAAATAATCAGGAATACGCGTACTGAATATGAAAGAAACGGCTACATATTCTTCGTTTACGATGATCAGGCGTTTTTGCTTTTTGATACCAAGGTGACTAAAGAAGATAAGGCAAAGTATAGCGTAAAAGTCCCCAGTTATCATTCCATCACGAAAATGTATGCCTTCGATCCCAATGGAAAACTCAGCCGTCAAAAAATGCTCTTTACCTCGAAAGATGATCAGACTACCTTCTTCGATATCCACGCTTCCCTTCTCGAAAACCGGCTGTATTTTTTAGGTGGCCAACTTTCTAAATCTGGTTTTGAACACTGGAAAACCAACCGGATTTTGCAAATCGGGTCGATCGACCTGGATGCGTTTTGATATTGAAATCGTTTTGGCTTTACGCAAAAAAAACATAGCTGATCTTTGCTGCAAATAAAACTCTAAAACGCAATCCCCGTATTACAAATCCTAACGAAAAATCTCATTGCTAAAAAATATTTTCAAACTTTTCCAATTGTAAATCCAAAGCGTGTACATTTGCAGCCATGATTGAAAAAATACAACTGGCGCTCAAAGGTATGGCTATGGGGATCGCCGAAGTAATTCCCGGAGTTTCCGGCGGAACGATCGCTTTCATTTCAGGCATTTATGAAAAGCTGCTCGATACCATCAAGGCATTTGGCCCAGCTCTGATCACGGAATTCCGGCAAGGAGGTATCACCGCAGCCTGGAGCAGCGTCAATGGCAACTTTCTGGTAACGCTCCTTTTCGGTATGGTAACGGGATTGGTTGTCGGCGTTTTCGGTGTGACCCATTTGCTGGAAAACTACCCGAAAATGCTCTGGGCATTTTTCTTCGGATTGATCATAAGCTCAGCGATTTACATCGGGCGACAGGTGGCGCGGTGGGGAGTTGGAGAGATCGCAGCGGTATTGGCCGGGACTGCCATTGCTTATTACATTACCATCGCCAGCCCGGCGCAGGGCAATGAAGCTTTGTGGTTTGTTTTTGTTTCCGGAGCGATCGCCATTTCCGCGCTGATCCTTCCGGGAATATCCGGGAGTTTTATGCTGCTGCTGATGGGGATGTACACCATTATAATTCCCACGGTCAAAACCGCGCTCTCAACATTTGAAATGCAAAGCCTGATCCTGGTCTTCGTTTTCGGTCTGGGCTGCCTGGCCGGCTTGATGACTTTTTCGAGGGTGTTGTCCTGGACTTTCAAAAACTACCGCATGAAAACCCTGGCATTACTCACAGGTTTTATGATCGGCTCGCTGAATAAATTATGGCCCTGGAGAAATGTCATCAGCCATCGCGAAAACAGCCAGGGAGAATTGGTTCCTTTTTTAGAAAAAAGCGTATGGCCTGCAAATTATGTTGAGGGTGAACCACAAATATTGGCCGTGCTGATGATGATGATCGTTGGGTTTGTTTCCGTATTTTTATTGGAAAGGCTTGGCGCCAAAAGATGAGGGAGACGATAGGCGCCCGGCTTACCGGTCGTCGGGGATAATAGGGGATAAGAATGAATCCCCTACAATCCCCGCCACGCCATTGGCGCGACTATCCCCATTCCGAGAAAGTCAGAATCATCTCCTGATTCCCTGATTTGATTTTTAAAACCTTGCATAATCCTGATTAAACTGCCGTGAGAGAATTGAATGACGAAAACACTAAAGCATATCCCCGCCTGTTCGGACTGATAGGAAATCCGCTTTCGCATTCCTTTTCAAAAAAATATTTCAATGAAAAATTCACTGCCGAAGGACTTTCGGATTGTTTTTACGAACTGTTTCCATTGGAAACGATAGAAGCGTTCCCGGCTTTGATCCGTCGCTTTCCCAATCTGAAAGGATTGAATGTGACCATCCCGTTCAAAGCATCAATCCTTGATTTTTTGGATGGGATCTATGAAATTGCGCGGGAGATCGGCGCCGTGAATACCATTAAATTAGTTGATGGAAAATGTTTTGGTTACAACACCGATGCCTATGGTTTTGGAAGGTCGCTACGCGGGTTTTTGGATGAAAATCCGGCAATAAAAGTCAGCAAAGCCCTTGTGTTGGGTACGGGTGGCGCTTCGAGATCGGTTTGTTTTGTTTTGAAAAAAATGGGCATTTCTTATGCAATGGTTTCGAGAACCAAGAGCAATAAAGCTCTGAATTACAATGACCTGGACGAAACCATTTTATACAACACGCAACTTATTGTGAACACAACACCATTGGGCATGGCACCTGATGCAGATAACTTTCCCAAATTGGATTATAACTTGCTGAGGGCCGATCATTTTTTGTATGACCTGGTGTACAATCCGGAAAAAACTGTATTTTTGGCGAAAGGAGAAAAACAGGGTTGTTTAATAAAAAATGGCCTTGAAATGTTGCAACTTCAGGCTGATAAAGCCTGGGAAATATGGAACTTTTAATTCGATAAAAAATGGAGAAAATCGTCGATTTTTCCAATACCGAAACTATGAACCCGAGCCAACCCATTGTTGACTTCACCGATACTGAAATCGCTTTTGCCCATAAAAGCGACAAAGCATTGAAAAGGACAGCCTGGTTGTTTTCATTGATGAACAAAAAGTGGCTGGTTGATTTATCATCAAACCTGGCGCTCATCTCCCTCAAGTTCAGGTTACCCCTGGCAGAGCCTTTGATCCGTGCCACTATTTATAAGCAGTTCGTGGGGGGGACTACGCTCCTGGAATGTCAGAAAACAATCGACATACTTTCTCCAAAAAAAGTACAGTCTATCCTGGATTACGGCGCCGAAGGCAAATCCACTGAAACGGATTTCAATCACACGATGAACGAGTGCATTCGCGCGATTGAATTTGCTGCAAAAACCGAAAGCGTTCCGGTGATCAGTACAAAAATTACGGGATTCGCCAGATTCAGCTTACTCGAAACCATTCAACAGGGAGAGCCATTTACAAAAGAAAGCCGCTTCGAGTATAAAAACATTTTAAAACGCATCGATGCTATTTGTTTTGTGGCCAAAGAGCGCGGAGTAGCCGTGTATTTCGATGCGGAAGAATCCTGGATACAGGATTCCATCGATCACCTCGTGGATATGATGATGCGGCGATACAACAAGGAAAAAGCTGTGGTTTACAACACTTTCCAAATGTACCGCAAGGATCGGCTGGCCTTCTTGATGGAATCGTTCGACAAGGCAGAGAGGGCCGGTTATATCTTGGGTGCAAAACTCGTGAGAGGCGCATACATGGATCAGGAAAGAAAACGCGCTAAAGAATTTGGCTATCCATCGCCGATCCATCCCAACAAAGCTGCAACAGACGATGCGTTCAACCTCGCAGTGCGGTTTTGTGTGGACAATTATGAGCGAATGGCCTCCGCAAATGCAACCCACAACGAGCAAAGTTGCCTGTTCCAGGCGCAACTGATCCACGAAAAGGGAATCCCGAAAAATCACAAGCACCTGAACTTTTGCCAACTTCTCGGCATGAGCGATCACATCACCTTCAACCTCGCCAAAGCAGGCTACAATGTCGCAAAGTACATTCCCTACGGTCCGGTCAGGGAAATCATACCATACCTCATCCGGCGGGCAAATGAAAACACCGCCATCACAGGCGATATGAGCCGGGAATACAGGCTGGTAACCTCTGAAATAAAAAGACGGAATAAACGGTAGGGAAGATTTCAGCGTTTAGATTGTAAAGTGTTGATAGCTAAAACCGCTCCTCCTAAACCTGGCTTTTTTGTTTTTGTTTGACAAATTGCTTTCCTGCCAAATAATAATTTGATAATTATTTTTATTTCGGTAGATTTTGCTATATTTCCGCCCCATTAAGAGGATTTTACAATGAAAATAGGAATTCCGAAGGAAATCAATGACAGGAGGGTAGCGGTAGTACCGCCGGTTCTTTCCAAAATCAAATCACTGGGTGTTGAAGTTTTAATTGAGAAAGGCGCTGGAGAAGCCTCTGCCTATGCCGATGAAACTTATACCGATGAAGCAATCGTCTGCGACAGGCATCGCGTGTTGACCGAATCAGACATCATTATCTCGATAAATTGTCCGGGCGATGAGGATCTGGGCAAGATCAGAAAAGGTACGATCCTGATCTCTTTGTTCCAGCCCTATTTTGACGACAGCATTATTGCAAAACTCGAATCGCATGGTTTGCGCGGTATCAGCATGGATATGATCCCCCGAACCACTTTGGCTCAATCAATGGATGTGTTGTCGTCGATGGCGGCTATTGCAGGATACAAAGCTGTCTTGACTGCTGCCGATCATTTGCCCCGATATTTTCCCATGATGATTACAGCAGCCGGGAGTATAAAACCTACAAAAGTTCTGGTGCTGGGTGCCGGCGTTGCAGGTTTGCAGGCTATCGCCACAGCGCGAAGGCTGGGCGCTGTCGTCGAAGCATTCGACGTGCGGCAGGCTGCCAAAGAAGAGGTACAAAGCCTCGGCGCAAAATTCATTGAAGTGGAAGGCGCCAAAGATGACAAAGGCGCTGGTGGCTATGCCGTTGAGCAAAGCGAAGATTTCATCAAAAGGCAACAGGCCGAGGTGCAAAACCGCGCCATGAATGCCGATATCATCATCACAACCGCACAGGTAAGAGGAAAGAAATCGCCGGTTTTGGTTCCTGGAAGTACCATCGAAAAAATGAAAAACGGCTCTGTGGTGGTTGACCTTGCTGCTTCTACTGGAGGGAACTGCGATCTCACGCAGGACAATAAAACGATCGTCCACAACGGCGTCACGATCATCGGAGATTCCAATCTCGCTGCAAAAATGCCGCAAGACGCCAGCCTGCTGTTTTGTAATAATGTTCTCAACTTTTTAAAACTGATTATCAATGACGGCGTGCTGAACCTGGATACTTCAAACGAAATTGTAGGTTCTGCGCTCATCACTAAAAATGCTATTTAAAACTTTAGAATATGGACGTTTTTGTTGAGTTTTTTAATAATAATGAAAAACTGTTTTTGATCTACCTCCTGCTCTTCACCGTGATCTTAGGTTTTGAGGTGATATCCAAAGTTCCCACAATCCTTCACACTCCATTAATGTCGGGAGCAAATGCCATCAGCGGCGTCGTGATCATCGGCGCTATTTTATTGATCCGGCAAGCGGATCCTGAAGATTATCTTACGCTTTCTCTGGGAACTCTTGGAGTGATCCTGGGCATGGTCAATGTGGTTGGCGGTTTTGCTGTGACCGACCGTATGTTAGAAATGTTTAAAAAGAAAAAGAGTTGAGAAGGATGGTAGAAACTAGACGTCAGACTTTAGACATCAGACGGAATTCATGAGTTGTGAGTTCAAAGCTATATGTTATTGACCATAACACCATAACACCATAACACCATAACTTTTTGACCAATTACAATAAATACCAACTTTTGAAAAAAATAGAAAAATGCTTTTCGAATCCATTATAAATTTATGTTTTCTCATCGGATGCCTTGCTTTTGTTTGGGGTTTGAGACTGTTGAGTTCACCGGATTCTGCCCGCAGGGGCAATGTTCTCGCCGGATTCGGAATGGGACTGGCGATTGTTGCAACGTTGATCGTTCCAATTTCGGGCGCATCGAATAACTATCTGTGGATATTTGGCGGAATGATCATTGGCGGCATCATCGGCTGGATATCTGCACGCCGGATACAAATGACCGCAATGCCGCAGATGGTTTCCATCTTCAACGGGCTTGGTGGAGCTTGTGCCATGGTTTTGGCCTTCGTCGAGCTTTTTCATTTTTACAATCCATACCAAAATCCGGGCTATGATTACGTAAAAGCAGAAATGACCGCAGGGCCTTTTTTAATCGTATTGTTCGCTTTGGTGCTGGGTGCCATTTCATTTACGGGAAGTATGCTCGCTTTTGGCAAACTCCAGGATCTGGTAGATGACCGCAAAGTTACCTTGCCCAGGCATAATATTATCAATATGGTATTGTTGCTGATAACGGTAGGCTTGTGCGTCTGGGTTTTTGTACAAAACCAGACTTCGGATTTTGGACCGGCAGTTTTACTTCTTGTTTTAGCGCTCATTTATGGAATATCTTTCGTGGCGCCAATTGGCGGAGCGGATATGCCCGTGGTGATCTCTTTGTTGAACTCGATTACTGGTTTGTCTGCTGCGGCAGCCGGCCTTATTTACAACAACCAGTTGATGCTCGTGGGAGGAATACTGGTGGGAGCGGCAGGAACCATTCTGACGGTGTTGATGTGTAATGCGATGAATCGTTCATTGTTGAATGTAATCGTTGGCGGATTTGGAAGCACTGGTCAGGCAGCAAAAGCTGACGGAGATCAGGTAGCCAAAGAAATCTCCATGAATGATGCGGCAATACAGTTGTTTTATTCAAACTCAGTAGTTTTCGTTCCGGGATATGGCTTGGCGGTAGCACAGGCTCAAAAAGTTTGCAAAGAACTGGATGACCTGCTGGAAAGCAATGGCGTGGATGTGAAATACGCTATCCACCCCGTTGCCGGAAGGATGCCGGGACACATGAATGTGCTTTTGGCAGAAGCCGATGTTCCTTATCCAAAGCTGCTGGACCTGGAAGATTCTAATGCTGCATTTCCAAATACGGATGTCGTTGTGATCATCGGGGCGAATGATGTGGTCAACCCGGCGGCGAAAGACGATCCGGGAAGCCCTATTTACGGCATGCCCGTGCTAAATGTCTGGGAAGCAAAGCACATCATCGTAATGAAGCGAAGTATGAGTCCGGGATATGCGGGGATTCAAAACCCCCTATTTTTTCATGCAAAAAACAAGATGCTGTTCGGCGATGCAAAAAAAACGCTCCAGGCTTTGGTGAGTGAAGTGAAAACATTGAAATAAATTGGAATTCTTTGTTTGCGTATCTTGAGATTTAAAGCCGCCTCAACTTCCTTTTCAAATACCGGTCGAACATCCACAGTATCCCCAAATAAAACGGAATCGCCAGCGGAATAAGCAGAACCACCAACCATTCATAACCGTGTTGTTTGCTGGCATGCTCTCCGATGAAGCTGTCGATAAGTACGTAAAAATAAGCCCACGACGAAAAAAACAGGAAAGGTACAATGATGCTACCCAGGATAACCACTTTGGAGATTTTCTTTTCTGGATGTTTCTGGCGATAAGCCCTCACCAAAAAAAAGTGGACGAGCATGAGCAACGATCCAAAAACGACTGCCAGCCCGAAAGGGCTGATCCGGATCAGAACGGCAGCAATGTCATTGATTTCAGGCGTGTAACTGACCTTCAATACTTCCGTTGGTAAATAACTGAAATTCCAGACAGCAATCGAATCGAGCGAACCGGAAGAGGGGTTACCAAGATTTGTTTTGATGGGTTTGCCAAAACCAGATGCGTCCAGCGTTATCGAAAGCCCGCCAAACGATTTCCAGTATTTTGCCGGCGACAGTACATAGCGAAAACTGTATTCATTGACCCAATCCCACTGATCCAGCCAGCTTTCGGCTATGTAGGAAACCTTGATAATATGCTGCCCTTTCGGAATATCCGTTTCGAAATAATACAAGTCGTTAAAATCGACAAAAAATCCGCTTCTGGGAGAATCCTCGATCAGGACGACACTTTTCGATGAGTCCCGATAATGTGAGTTAAAAAAGTAAGAAAAATCACTGAACTTGGAACCGGCAGGAGCTTTTAAATCATCCGGAATTGGTTGGAACGCAACCGGTTTCCCATCCACTTCGACGCTGAAACTATCCTTCATTTCCGAGGCATAAAACAACAAAGGTACGCGAATGCCATTTTTGGAGGCGTTGATGTGATATTCGATCTCTATTTGTGCGGACTGAAATTTTTCGCCTATCGTGATTTTCAGGTCTTCACGGAGAATATATACAAACTGGCTGGTAAACGGCCTTGAAAATACGGTTCCCTGCATCACCGGTTCGGCCATGTTCCCTTTCAGTTGGAACTGAAAAAATATCAAAATGGAAAAAAAGATGATCCGCATACTGCATTAAAATTGGAGCGGGTGTTTTAAACCGTCAGCGCTTATTTGTCAGAATCCTTCAATAAGGAAAATAAAAATGATTCCAAAATGGATAACAATATGCCGAAAAACAATGCTGACCAGATACCCGCGACAGAAAAACCGCCGATCAGCGAATCCACAAGCAGGATGATTACGACATTAATGACGATCAGGAAAAGGCCAAAGGTCAGGATCGTAACGGGGAGTGTCAGAAGTATCAAAAGGGGTCTTACTATCGCATTAAAAAATCCGAGTACCACGGCCACGATCACTGCTGTGGTAAAGCTTTCCACATTAATGCCCGGCAATAGCTCGGCGATTACAAATACCGCAATGGCGCTCAAAAGTATTCTGGCTATAAGGTTCATTATTTGAGTTTTTGGTAATTTAAACAATTTCAGCGAAGCTGTCTGTCAAAAATAGGATTTTTGAAAGTTAAGATATTTGCAAGGTCTTTACTTTCCGGCATTTATTTTTACGAACTGAAAGATCACAAAAGTGCCTTGCTGGCTAGGGGAAAATTGATCCGGCAATAAAAAAGCGCTGGAAATTTCCTCCCAGCGCTGTGTTTTGAAACTAAATTTTTCAATCAATTCAATAACTCGTAGATCCCTGCGATGCCTTGCCCGCCGCCGACACAAGCTGTCACCATTCCGTATTTTTGTTTCCTTCGGCGCATTTCGCTGAAAAGCTGGGTGGACAATTTAGCACCGGTGCAGCCCAGCGGGTGACCCAATGCGATGGCTCCGCCATTGACGTTTACAATCTCAGGATTCAAACCTGCTTCCTGAATGACTGCCAATGCCTGTGCAGCAAATGCTTCATTCAACTCAATTTGTTCGATATCATTCAACTTCAAGCCTGCTTGTTTCAAAGCTTTTGGAATGGCAGCGCATGGGCCGATGCCCATGTGAATCGGTTCGACGCCGGCAACAGAGCAGGAAACCAGCCTGGCGATAGGCGTGAGGTTGAGTTGTTTCACCATGCGCTCACTCATCACGATGACAAAGGCTGCACCATCGGAAGTTTGGGAAGAATTTCCGGCAGTGACCACACCTCCGTTTTTAAACACAGGCCGCAGTTTCGAAAGGCCTTCGACAGAAGTATCGCGCCTTACACCTTCATCCGTATCGACAAGGTGTTCTGCTTCCTTGCGTTTATCGTTTTTCACAAAAACCTCTTTAACCGTAACCGGAACGATCTGCTCTTTGAACCATCCCTGATCGATGGCCTTGGCGGCTTTGGCATGCGACTGAAAAGAAAACTCATCCGCTTTTTCACGGGAAATGTTGAATTTTCCGGCAACGGCTTCAGCCGTTGCGCCCATGCTCGACAGATAGTTCGGGGTAGTGCTGGCAACAGAATACGCCGGAGCCAGTTTGTAACCGGTCATAGGGATCATGCTCATGTTTTCCGTTCCCCCGGCGATGAACACCTCGCCCATTCCGGCTTTGATCTTTGCAACGGCTATCGAAATGGTTTCCAGGCCGGAAGCACAATAACGGTTGACAGTCATGCCGGGAACCTCTTTGCCCAAGGCCCTCAGTGAAATTTGCCTTCCGATCTGGAAGCCCTGTTCACCTTCGGGATTGGCGCAACCCACGATGACATCATCCACGAGTTGCGGATCGAGTTGCGGTGTATTTTGCATTAAATAATTGACCACATCGACGGCGAGGTCGTCAGACCGATAGTTTTTGAATCCGCCTTTTTTTGCTTTTCCAATGGCGCTCCGGTATGCTTTTACGATGAATGCTTCCATTTTTATTCAGATTTTAGATTTTTAGACATTAGATCGAAGCGAAGCGTAGATCCCGATAAGTCGGGATCTTTAGACTTCTTAATTCTAATTTGTTTCTTCTGATGTCCGAACAGATTCTTGAGTATCAATAGTTTTATTTGGATGTTTTATCTTTTTTTGAAAACCAGAAATCATTCTTTGTATTTCACTCAAATCGGATGACAGTTTCATTAAATTGGCTTCCGACAAAATTCCAACTTCGTGTGCAATGATCAACTGAGTTTCCAATTCATAAGCTGAACCCTGGGCAATGTCCAGGAAATGACTAAGTTGAAGATCAGTACCTCTGCCACAGCCTTCCGATATATTAGAAGGTACAGAAATGGCGGATTTTCTTAATTGACTTGTTAATCCAAATTTTTCCACTTGTGGAAAATTATAAGTTAATTTATAGATTTCGACTGTTAGGTCTTTTGAAAGTTGCCAAACTTTCAGCTTTTTAAAATCGTGCCTTCTCATAGTTTCATTTTTATTGTTAAAAGATTAGGTCTTTCGTCTGACATCTTTCGTCTGGCATCTGTTTTTTAATTCCTCAACGGCTTATTATTTTGCAACATGTACTGGATCCTTTCGAGGGTTTTCTGTTCGCCACAAAGGCTTAGAAATGCTTCGCGTTCGATGTCGAGCAAGTATTGTTCGGAAACCTGCTGAGGGCCGGTGAGATCGCCTCCGCAAAGGACATAAGCTACTTTATGGGCAATTTTAATATCATGGTCAGAAGCGTAATTGCCGAGCCGGAGTTCGTTTGCTGCGGTGTACAAAGCTGCCAGGCCTGTTCTTCCCAGTACGTAAATATCATTTCGTTCAATTGGCTGAACATAGCCGGGAGAAAGTTCGAGTACTTTCTTTTTAGCTTCAGTGATATTTCGGGAAGTATTAAGCACCACATGATCTTTGTGTTTTTGAAGATAGCCAAGATTGAACGCTTCATGCGCAGAAGTGGACACCGAAGCCATCGCAATGGTTTTGAATTTGTCGATCAGCGTAGGGATCATCACATCGCCCTCGAAAAAAGCATCGCTCGCACGAACTGCAAACTCCTTGGTTCCGGCCCCGCCGGGGATCAGTCCAACTCCAGCCTCAACCAATCCAATGTATGATTCTGCTGCGCATACGACGGCATCACAGTGCATGATCGCTTCGCATCCGCCACCAAAAACATAACCCTGAACAGCAGCTACAACCGGAACACTCGAATACCGGCAACGCATGGTGGTTTGCTGAAAGAGATTAACCGCCATGTTTATTTCATCAAATTCCTGTTGAAAAGCCAGCATACCGATCATCATCAGGTTGGCGCCGACGGTAAAATGCTGTGCATTGTTGCCGACAACCAGGCCTTTCCAGCCTTCTTCTTCCGCGATTATAATGGCTTCATTCACTCCCCGTAAAACTCCTTCTCCAATTGAATTCATTTTACTGGTAAATTCAAGGCAGAGCACACCGTCGCCGATATCGTGCAGGATGACTTCTGAATTTTTAAATACAGGAGCTTGCTGCCGGTAATTGTCCAGGATGATAAATGAATCGGCGCCTGGAAGCGCTTTATAGGTTTTGGAATCGATGTCGTAATATTTCCTGACGCCGTTTTGGACTTTATAAAAGGAAGAATTTCCACCAGCAACCATTTCTTTTACCCAGGTAGCAATGGTCTCACCTTGTGCCTTTGCCACTTCGATCCCCTTTTCCAGGCCAATGGCATCCCAATACTGGAAAGGCCCGAGTTCCCATGCAAATCCAGCCCGCAGGGCATCGTCGATGCTGTACAGATTGTCGGAAATTTCAGGGATGCGGTTTGAAACATAGGCGAAAAGCCCAGCAAGTGAGCGCCGCACCAATTCTCCACCCTTGTCTTCAGCGTTGAACATCATTTGCAAACGTCGGGGGAGTTCATCGATTTGTTTGGCGTTTTTCAGGCTGGGAAGGTCAACTTTCTGCGTGGGTTTATATTCAAGGGTTTCGAGATTAAGGGCTAGGATCACCGGATTGCCGTTTTCATCCTTTTGGTTTGTCTTTTCATAAAACCCTTTTTTTGTTTTGTTCCCTAAAAAGTTGTTGTCCAACAGAAATTGCAGGTACTCAGGTACCTCAAATGCTCCGGCTTGTTCGTCGCTCGGGCAGTTATTTTTGATACCCTGGATCACCTTGACCGCGGTATCGTGGCCAACGAGATCACCCAGCCTGAAAGTTCCTGTTTTTGGTCGTCCGATAGCAGGGCCTGTGAGTTTGTCCACGGCTTCGATGGTCAATCCAATTTCCGGAGTTAGCTGGTAGATTTTTGCCATAGCATAAACGCCAACCCTGTTTGCTATAAATGCTGGAGTGTCTTTGCACAAAACCGTTTGTTTTCCGAGGAACACGTCGCCGTAATTCATCAGAAAATCCACGACATCGGGGCTGGTGTGCGACGTCGGGATGATCTCCAACAGTCGCATGTAGCGCGGCGGGTTGAAAAAATGCGTTCCGCAAAAATGCTGTTTGAAATCATCGCTTCTACCTTCCGTCATCAAATGGATAGGAATTCCGGAGGTATTGGAAGTGACAAGGGAGCCTTCCTTCCGATAGCGATCTACCTTTTCGAGAATCTGCTTTTTGATGTCAAGTCTTTCCACCACTACTTCGATCACCCAATCGCAATCTTTGATCTTTTCAAAATCGTCTTCAAAATTCCCGGTCTGTATCCTGGCAGCGAATTTTTTGTCGTAAAGAGGAGCGGGTTTTGATTTGAGTGTGGACTGGAGGGAACCGTTGACAATGCGGTTTCGCAATGCCGGATCATTTTTTTCGGCTTCATTCAGATCATTCGGAACGATGTCCAGCATCAGCACTTTCAATCCTGCATTAGCAAAATGGCAAGCAATACCGGAACCCATGATTCCGGAACCGAGTACGGCGACCTTTCTGATCTTACGATTTGAAGAATGGGTGATTTTACCAGATTGATTTGTTTTTTCTGACAAAACGGTTTGATCCATGATTTGCGGTTTTTTAAAAAAAGAAAAGAAGTGTGGAAAAAAGAAAGAACTTCAAGGTAAATTACGGCAGTAAATTTATGAAAAATTACAACCTGACCTGTTGTACTATTTCGGAGTATGAAAAGTTTCAAAAATACACCGACAGACGATTTTGTGAAATTTTCGGAATTGCTAAAATTACATTCCGGCGTGAAGTAAATCTCGAAAACGATCTTTATTTCCGGCGCACAGATTTTTAACAAAAAAGTTTATTTTTAGTTTTGCAAATGATAATTTGCGGCCTACATTAACGTTCTTTATCCATCAATCTACATTGCAAACAAAACTTCACCAATAATAAAAATTAAAAACATGCTGCTAAATACCCTATTGTTCTTTCAGACAAATGATTTAGAGAACGAAAACGGAGGTCAAAGTTTTTTTGACATCATTAGTTCAGGCGGCCCGATGGCCATTTTGATTATGCTGATCCTGCTGCTCCTTTCTATTATCGCCTTATATATTTTCATCGAAAGAATGTTGACTATCAAAAAGGCAGGACAGATTGACGACAGTTTTATGAATAACATCCGTGCAAATGTGGCTGCGGGTAATATCGCCGGCGCAAAGGCCTTGTGCCAGACCACCGATTCGCCAGTGGCCAGGATGGTAGAAAAAGGATTGCAAAGGATCGGAAAACCACTCCGCGATATTGACACGGCTATCGAAAATGTGGGCAACCTCGAAATATTCAAGCTTGAAAAGAATCTTTCACGTCTTGCGAGTATAGCCGGCGCCGCTCCTATGATCGGCTTCTTCGGTACCGTAACGGGGATGATCCTGGCATTTTATGAAATGGCCACTGCCCAAAATGTCACCCCCGATGTATTGGCAGGTGGTATTTACCAAGCCCTTTTGACCACGGCATTCGGATTGGCGATCGGTATTTTTGCATTTATTGGTTACAACCTGCTTGTCGCAAACGTCGATAAAGTGGTTTACAAAATGGAACGATACACTTTGGATTTCATGGACCTTTTGCAGGAACCTACTGCGTGAAAAGGTTCATGGTTTGTGGTTTCTAGTTTCTAGTTTCTAGTTTCTAGTTTCTAGTTTCTAGTTGCTAGTTTAGAACAACCATGAACCTCAAACCGTGAACTATAAACCATATAGAAATGGGATTAAAAAAAAGAACCAAGGTCAACGCACAATTCAGCATGTCGTCATTGACGGACATTATATTTTTATTACTGATCTTTTTTATGCTGACCGCCAATTTTGTGCGGGTTGACCGATTTGAGTTGCCAAAATCCGATTCCAAAACCGTGGCGCCAATGTCTATGACGGTTTCTATTGAAAAGAACGGACGTTATACGCTAAACGGAAACGAATTGGGTATCGGAAGTTTGAAAAAAGCGCTTCAACTGGAAATTCGCAAAATTGAAAATCGCGATCATGCTACGGTTGCTATCGTGGCGGAGGTAGGCGTACCATTTGAAAGTGTGAAAGCCGTCATGAATATCGTGGCAGAACTTGGCGCAAAAGCCATTATTGCCACCGCTCCAAAAAGTTAATTTATAACATGGGATTAAAGAAAAGAAACAGGATCAGCGCAGAGTTTAACATGTCGTCATTGACGGATATTATATTTTTGTTGCTGATATTTTTTATGCTGACCTCTAACCTGGTAGCGCCGAATGCCCTGAATCTTAAATTGCCCGGAAAGGGTAACCCCACGGTCAGTAGTACAACTATTCCCGATGTTACTATTGAGCGCAGCGGGGTGTTCAAACTCAACGGCAGGGGAATCACGGAAAGCAATTTGAGGGTTGCACTGCAAAGATTGGATCGTGAAAACGGCGATAAACAATTGGACATTACCATCACACCGGAAACCAGAACTCCGGTGGAACATGTAGTAACCGTGATGGATATCGCCATGCAGTTGAAAATAAACGCCATTTTGGCTACCGAAGAGTGAACAATCTTTTGTTAAGGAATTGCAAATTCCAACCGCTTTAGAATCGAATAGTTTTTTGCTTCGTTCTAACATTATCAACCGGGTTATTTTATACCAATTATATTTTCTGAAAAACAGCCGGTATTTATAACTAAAAAAAATAAGTCATGGATATTTCACTTCAGCAAGAGCAAAAAAATAAAAACAGAGGAATGACGATAAGCATCATTGTCCATGCATTATTGGTAATGATCCTTTTTCTAAATTTGATGCACCCGCCTGACCCGCCTCCCGGACAAGCCGGAATCCTTGTAAGCTTTGGAGAACCCAACATCGGACAAGGCGATGAAGTGTCTGCTCCTCCGATGGAAGCTCCTGAAGTTGAGAAGGAAGAAGAAAAACCTTCCGAGCCGGAAGTGGTTGAACCCGTTGAAGAAGTTCCGGAACCTGAAGAAACTAAACCGCAGGAATCCGAAGCCGAAAAAAAGGCGGCTGAGAAAAAGCTTTTAGAAGATAAATTGTCCAAAGAACGAGCTTTGCAAAAGCAAAAAGCCGAAGAGCAGCGCAAAAAAGAAGAAGCGGAAGCCAAAAAGAAACAGGCCGAAGCGGATGCTAAAAAGAAGGCCGAAGAAGAAGCAAAACGCAAAGCTGCCGCGGAAGCTAAGCGCAAAGCAGATGAAGAGGCCAGGAAAAAAGCGGAAGCGGATAAATTCAAAGGAGAGATCGGTGGATTGTTCGGTCAGGACGGCGATGGCAAAGGTGAAACCGGAAAGCCCGGTAACCAGGGCGATCCAAGCGGTGATCCGAATGCTTCCAACCTTGATGGTGTGAGCACAGGTTCAGGAGACATAGGTGGTAACCTCGGTGGACGAGGAGTCCTGTACAAACCTATCATTAAGGATAAATCTCAAAAAACAGGAGATGTGAACCTTAAAGTTTGTGTTGATGAAAACGGATTGGTTATCAGCGCTGATTTCACACAATCGGGTTCAACAACAACAGATCCTGACCTGGTAAAAACTGCCATTGCAGGAGCCAAGAAATATAAATTTGAAAAGAGTTCGCTGGATAAACAATGTGGAACAATCAAGATCAAGTTCCGTGTACAATAATTTCAAAGTATCATTTATACAAAAGGGTGGCCTTCGGGTTCACCCTTTTTTCTTGCCAAGATGAAAGACAAATACCCCCACACATTGGATTTTCTTTTCAGCCAGTTGCCCATGTTTCAGCGTATCGGAGCAGCAGCATTGAAAAAAGACCTCACCAACACAAAAGCGCTGTGTACACACCTCGGTGAACCGCAGACGAAATTTCCATCCATCCACATTGCCGGAACCAATGGCAAAGGCTCTACCGCCCATATACTTTGTGCGATTTTCCAGGTTGCCGGATTGAAAACCGGGCTTTACACTTCGCCGCATTACCGGGATTTCAGAGAGCGGATAAAAATAAATGGCAAACTGGTTTCAAAGCAATTTGTCAACGATTTTGTAGAAAACCATGGGGCGTTTTTTGAAAAGCTGCACCCATCGTTTTTCGAGATCACTGTGGCAATGGCCTTTGAATATTTTGCAAAAGAAAAAGTAGAACTGGCCATTGTTGAAACAGGCCTGGGCGGAAGGCTGGACTCCACCAATGTCATCACCCCGCTCATCAGCGTAATTACGAACATTGGCTACGACCATCAGCAATTTTTAGGAGATACGCTCGAAAGTATAGCTGGTGAAAAAGCAGGGATCATTAAACCCGGAATTCCGGTCGTGATAGGGGAGGAGCAGCCGCAATGCCGGGAAGTGTTCAATAAAGTTGCAAAAGAAAAGGCTTCGCCTGTTTATTTCGCTGACAGGGTTTACAAGGCTGAATTACAAAGCCGTAGCCAAACCCATGATATGTATCTTATAAAAAAGAATGGAGAAGTCTTTCTGGAAAACCTGAGCGTAAATGTCAAGGGTGCTTTTCAACAAAAAAACCTGCAAACCGTTTTTCAGACTATCGAAGTTTTTAATGCTTTGAATACCGCGATAAAAATTGAAGAATCGCATATTAGAGAGGCTTTGCACAATCTCAAAACGCTTACAAATTTTCAAGGGCGATGGCAGCAAATCGGAGATAAACCAACGATCATTTGCGACAGCGCACATAATGAGGATGGATTGAAAATAGCTATGCAGGAATTGCAATATTATCCGCACGATCAGTTGCACGTTGTTTTGGGTATGGTGAATGATAAAACCATTGACAAAATGCTGAATTTGCTACCAAAAAAAGCAATTTACTATTTTGCGAAAGCAGATATCCCCCGCGGTTTGGATGCCAATATTTTAAAAGAAAAAGCAGATGAATTTTCATTAAACGGGCAAACTTATGTTTCTGTTGAAACGGCCTTATCGGCAGCTAAAAAAGCAGCTTCAGCAAATGATCTGATCTATGTTGGCGGGAGTACTTTCGTGGTTGCGGAAGTAATCAATTAACCTCGTTTTACAATGATACTCCTACGGGATTTCACTTCATTGGCGCTTGGGGATGCAGGTTTTATTTATCCAATTTACAAACTGGTGGTCGTTCTCCCATTCCGTATTCTATCATCAACTCTTCCAGTCTTTCATCCACAGATTCGGGTGAGGCTTCTAAACTGGCCAGTTTCTTCAACGCCTGATAGCGGCAATCCCAAACTTTAAATCGTAATTTCTGAACCCGGCACTCTAGATCCTCATAAAATACCCAGTCAAATGTTTTATTTACTTCTTCAACTTTCTCCAGATATTCGATTCCTTCCTCACAGGTTCCCCAAAGCCCTTTCATCGTCCAGTCTTTGACCAATTGGACATAATCACAATACAAATCTGTTGATTCGTAAGCCTCCAAAAGCCTATCGCCCGCAGCGACAAAATCATTCCATATTCTGTCAATTTTCTTCCCATTGGATTCATGTTTTTCGTAAAACGCTTCCAGTTCATCAATTTTGGTCATCGTAATTTTCTCCAGCGGGGTTCTTTCAGCCCTTTGGAGGGAATCAATTTTTCGAAGGCTAGATTCTGCAAAAATGCATACAGAACCGAAACCATCCATAATATATGCCCGGATCAATGCTTCTCTATCACAATAATCATAACCATAGTCAATTATCTTCACCTTATTGTCCGGAATGAAGGCTTTCCAGGCTTTATTCAAAGCAGAAAGTTTAGCCTCATCTTGTTCAATGGCTGCTTTCAAGGCTTTCACTTTTTTCTCCATGTCCCAATCGAGCATTACGCCGCTTTTTGCTTGCACTTTATTAATATTATCAAGCATTGTCGGCCCCGAATGACATTGATCCGCTGCTCCTTTCAGAATGTATTCCTTCATATTCGGGATAGGGTTACAGATGAAAAGTGGCAATTCAAAGTCAAGACCAGGAGAAACGTCAGTTTCTAAAAATTCCTTCCAGGCATTTTCCAATTTGGACATATTCTGAAACAGGGATTTCATTTTAGCTACCTCTGTTGCCAGGCCTTCGACATCTTCAACACGCAAGGAAGTTTTTTCAGCTAACCTGAGGGTTCGGTTTTCAAAAATATCCTGTGATGTCGAAATGTCTCCTTTGCAAAAATGGTAATAAGCCTGCATGTAGGAATACTTCGCCAGCGTTTGTTTTTCACAACTGGTTTTTGCACCTGCGACTGCTTCCAAATTTTCCAGATTGACCTCTTTGGATTGCAAAAATTGCTTCCAGATCACATCCATGCTATAATAAGCTTTGATTTTTGTTTCCAGTTCTTCCATTTTTCCCATATATCCCGGAATCGACTTTAGCGCTCTTTCGTCTATCTCGCCGATTTCGGTCATCAAATTTTCTGCTTTCTTCACATTGCTTTGACAAAAGTCTGTATTGGTATTCATCAACAAATATTTGGCATAATTCAAAGGATCACGCTCTTTATCAGGCTTGTATAATACACTCATATCAGAAATTTTGTTGTTAACCAAAAATTCCTTCCAGGTTTCGTCAAAGTTGATAGTCTGGGAATAAGCGCTGACAGATACCAAAAAGATATTGATAAAAAGGCAATATAAATAACAGGTTTTTTTCATCATGATTTGAAATTTAATTTAAAACTCAGTATGAATTGAATCGAGTTCAAAAACCCAGTTGTAACGTTTTTTACACATAATTAATTATTTCTCTCCAATTCCCGAAGGGTGTGATGACATAAAACAAATCACGAATTGAATTATGTCATTTTTTCATTCTCCCCAACGATAACTTTTCAGATCAAATCCCGCGATGTCCAGCACACGATCAACTACGGTGGAGGCCAATGCTTCAAAGTCTTTTGGCTGACTGTAAAAGGAAGGGCTAGCCGGACATATAATACCGCCCGCCTCCGTCACCAGCTTCATGTTGTTGATGTGGATGAGGCTGTAGGGCGTATCGCGGATCACAAGGATAAGTTTTCGTCTTTCTTTCAGCATGACGTCCGCAGCACGGGTAGTCAGGTCATCTGAGACCCCATGCGCGATCCTCCCCAGAACGCCCATAGAACATGGGCAAACGATCATGGTTTCGTATTTCGCCGAACCCGAAGCAAAAGGAGCCATGAAGTCTTTTTTTTCATAAAAATCAAAGGGATAATCAGAGAAAACTTCATCGCCCAGTTCCAGTTTCCAGTTGATTCTTGCATTGTCGCTGAACACGACGCCGACTTTTTCTGTTTGATCGTGCAATGCTTTCAATTTGTCAAAAAGGACTTTTGCATAGATGGCGCCACTGGAGCCTCCAACCGCTACGACGATTTTTTTCATAAGTTGTTAATAAATGTTAAAAACTTTTTCTGGTGGAATGGCAATTGTGTTTACTACGTAAAAATGTAATATTTTTGAATGCGATAAACAATTATTCAAACAATTTCCCTTGAACATTTACAAATAAAAATAAACAAATGATGAAGAAAATATTTCAACCTGGTTTAATTCTGTTTTGTGCAATCGCACTTTATTCTTTCTCCCCTGTTCCTCAATCTGATACCGCAACAACTGATGATCCCGGCAAAAACGTAAAATGGTACACCTGGGACGAAGCCGTAGCGGCCAATAAAAAAACTAAAAAGAAATTTTTTGTGGACATCTACACCGATTGGTGCGGCTGGTGTAAGCGCATGGACGCCATGACTTTCGAAGAAGAGGAAGTAGCTGCGTATCTCAACAAACATTTTTATCCCATCAAGCTGGACGCCGAACAGAAAGCCGACATCGTTTACAACGGCACAACCTTCAAATGGGTGAACTCCGGAAGAAAAGGTATCCACGAACTGGCTTATTCGCTTTTGGATGGCGCAATGTCTTATCCATCGCTGGTTTTTCTTACTGAAAAAGAAGAGCGCATCATGATCTCAAAAGGTTTCAAGCAAAAAGATGAATTTATGAAAGAGCTGAAATATATAGAGGGAGAACATTACAAAACGATCAGCCTGAACGAATTCAAATCCAAAGGCGCCAATCCGTAATTAGGATTTAAAACAGATTGAAAAAGCAGCGATGAAGGTTATTCATCGCTGCTTTTTTTGTGGAATGAGTGATACATCGGATTTTTAAAGATGAAATTCAAAGTCGTTTTAATTCCTTTGTGATCTCTCTCAGCTCCAGTTGGAGTTGCTGGGCGGAGTCGATCGAGTTGCTTTCCAGCATCCGAAGCGAAAGCGTTTGGATCGTTTCCATGTAACGTTTGTTGTATTCAAGGTCGGTTTTGAGCGCTTCCATGCTGGCAATATCGTCGTAATGATCTTCCTGGAGTTCGCTCAACTTTTTTTGTTTCAGCGCCAGTTCACGAGAGTAGTTATGGTTGTAGCTCAGGGTTTCCAGCTTGGCTTTGCAGGTTCCATAAAAGTCGATCTTTGCTTTTCGCAATTCAAGTTCTTTATAAAACCCAGCGAGGATCTTTTTGCTTTTTTCTCGGTTATTTTCGAGCAGTTCGGGTTTATTATCCAGGTTATCTTCGAGTTCATCAACGGATTTTTGGATATCCACGATCTCATCTCTGTTTTTTCTGATCTGGTCGATGCAAAGCGCCAGTTGGAGTTCGAGGATAGTTTCAATGCTTTCATGCTGCCTTTTTGCTTTTCGCATTTTCCATATAAAATTGAAAATAAAATACACGATCCCCACAGCAAGCAATATGCCGCCGAAGATGATCGAAATATAAAACAGTGGCCGGAATAAAAGAATAACGATCAGAAAAACAACGGCCAGCGCAGCATAAGCAAACCAATTGTGATTGTTGGATTTCATATTTTCTTCCTTGATCCTCAAAGATAATTATTTGACCGAAACTATCAGAGGTGATGGGGTTATGGGGTAATTTAGCGTTGTAGTTGACTGGGGTGATTAAGTTCTAGAAACTTGAAACTAGCAACCACGGCAAGGCGTAGCAGGCTAGGAACTTTAACCAGAAACTGGCAAAAGTCTAATAAGTTGGGTTTAAATTGATTTTCCTGAAACGGAAAACGTATTTTTGTGCCTGCTTAATGCTGAGATCGTAAACAAGCTACTAAAGAAAACCAATCTTTCGTCAATGAATTTGCTACAAAAAATTCAGGAAAAATACATTGCGGAATTTAGCGCCAATGTGCCCTTTGATGAGTTTTTATTCAATATCATCATCGTTGCCATCCTGACAATGATCCTGCGGTTTTATTATATTCGCTTCGGAAGCTCAATTTCCAACCGCACTAAGTTTGCATCCAATTTCCTGCCTTTGGCATTGGGAACATTGTTGATCATTATGATTGTAAAATCGTCTATTGCATTGTCTTTGGGTTTGGTAGGCGCCTTGTCGATCGTTCGTTTCAGGGCTGCCATCAAAGATCCCGAGGAATTGACATATCTCTTTATAGCTATTGGTTTGGGGCTTGCCGGCGGAGCCAATCAGCCGATCCTTGCAGTGTCTGCTTTTTTCATCATCATTTTGCTGCTGTACTTCAACAACCGTTTTGTTGCAAAGGAAGGGTTTAAAAATGAAGACAAATTGTTTGTAAACATCAGTACCGACGAAGAAGACCTGGACAAGATCGTAGCTTTACTGACCAGTTCGTTTTCTTATGTTGAGTTGAAACGGCTCGATACCCTTGAAAAAGGAATGGACCTTTCTTTTTTGTGCAAAGCCGATTCGATAGAACAACTGGCAAAGGCGAAAAACGATATTGGAAAGATGTCCGCACAAACGCGACTCTCAATTGTTGACCAACCTGATTTGATCGTATGATCCTTTTAGATAATAGACCGCCATCGATTTGGAGCCGCTTTCGCAAAGGTTTTATCATACTGGGGCTAACCCTCGTGGGAGCGGGGATAGTTTATGCTTTTTTGCAAAAAGAAAAACCCCGCAATGATGCTCCTTCGGAATATGCCTACTATTGTGATGTAGAAAAAAAAGATGAAACCCACCTTTTAGGGCAAAACGGTGAACGCTTCAATGGTATCGACAGCCAAAGCGATGAGTATGCTTTCAGCGGAAAGTATTCCTCTAAGGTTTCCGCTGGCGAGGGATTACAGTTTGGTTTCAGTTATAAGCTCATGGAATTCCAACCCGGAGATTGGTACGTTGCTTCAGTGTGGCGTTACAAACCTTCCGGAGGTATGGGTTTTCTCGTGGTCATGGGGGAGGGCGAAACAGAATTTTATAAAGCTGTGGAAATTCCGGTGGAAGAGCGCAACGGATGGGAAAAGCTACAGATTAACTTTAAGGTTCCTGTTTTCAAAAAAATGGATAATTATAACTTTTATGTCTATTCCGATGGCGCAAGGGATATTTATTTTGATGACCTGTCGATTGAAAAAACCAATATCTTCTCTGCCGAACTCCAGGAAAAAATCCCAGAAATCGACCTTATAATTGACGATGCGGCAATCAAAAAATTGCAACAAAAAAGAAATGAAGCTTTTATCGCCGGCCTACTGGAAAGCAGTGATGACGATTGGGTCGGAGCAAAACTGAAAAGTTCTGATAATGAAGAGGATATTGACGTTGAGCTTCGTTTGAAAGGCGATTGGCTGGATCACCTCGAAGAAGAAAAATGGTCATTCAGGATCAAAACCAAAGGCAGCCAGGTTTGGGAACGCCTGCACCGCTTTTCTATCCACACCCCACAAGCCCGTTCATTCCTCCACGAATGGCTCCTGCACAAACTTTTTGAGCGCGAAGATGTACTCACCACCAAATATGGCTTCACTATCGTCCGGCTCAATGGCAAAAACCTGGGCGTGTATGCTTATGAAGAACATTTTGACAAAGTACTCGCGGAGCGGCAAAAAAGACGCGAAGGACCCATTGTGCGATTTTCAGAAGAAGGTTTTTGGGCAGCGCTGAAACGCGACATTAGCGCCACCGGATACCCCGACTATGAAATGAAGCATTTTGTCAGATATCAGGAAGCCGCAGATATAAAACCTTTTCAGGAAGCCCGGTTCCGTGATGACCCTTTGCTAAAACAACAATATGAAGTTGCCCAAAACCTCATGTTCCAGTTTCAGCACGGTTTGCGGAAACCCGGAGATATTTTCGACATCCACCGCCTCGCAAAATATTACGCAATTTGTGAAACCATGAGCGCCTTTCATGGGTTTGCGTGGCACAACCAGCGGTTTTATTACAACGTCGTCACGTCAAAACTCGAACCCGTCGGTTTCGATGGGTACAGTTCGGCGGTCGAGCGGCACAAAGGTCTTATGGGCTTCGGCGCCTTGAACCCACACATGATGCACACCGAGAGCATGGAAAACTTCCTGTTTCGCGATCCGGAGTTTACGGAGTTATACGTGGCTTATCTTTGGAAATATACTGATCCGCATTTTTTACAATCCTTCCTAACCGAAGTTCAGCCAGAACTGACTTACCTGGAAGAATTGATCGGAATAGAATTTGAAAATTACCATTTCAATCGCGAAGAGGTTATCCAATTTGCTCAAAGAACCCGTGCGCTCATTTTGCCATTCGACACCCACAGCGTCAGAGCATATACCCAAAACCGTAAGGATGGCGTCACGCATCTCAATTTGGTTAATTTTCATGGCCTTCCCGTCGAAGTCGTCGGAGCAGGGCCATCTAGCCGGAATATGAGGGATACTTTTGAAAATCCTGTATTGCTGTCAGGTTTTGTTCCTCGCATGGCCCTTCGGGAATTAAACGAAACTGTATCCAAAGATTCTTTGTTGGCCTTTTCCCGCGCCAGCATGATAGCGCGTTATCGAAAGCAGGTTCCGGTATCTTTTTCGTCCATATCTTTAAGAAAAAAAGATAAATTCCTGTTTTTCAAAGTAACTGGTCTGGACTCTTTGTTTTATACAACAATCAAGGATTTTCCGTACCCGGTAGATTTTGCTCCGGCGCAACAACTGGCGGATACTTCACAACTCGTTTCCAATGAAATTTTTACTGTCAGCGAAGGCATGGTTTATTTTAAAAAAGGAAAACACACCATCCGTCAGTTTCTCATTATCCCGGAAGGTTACCGCGTCATTATTCCTGGCGGAGTGCATTTAGATTTCACCGGCCATTCGGGTTTTGTTTCATATTCGCCGGTTATTGTGAAAGGTACGGCGGAAGAACATGTCAATATTTCATCGTCCGACGGAACCGGAAACGGTTTTTCAGTGATCCAGGCAAAAGAAAAATCAATCTTGCGGTACGCGATTTTTGATGGCTTAAATACATTGAATTACAAAGGCTGGAACCTCACCGGCGCCGTAAATTTTTACGAATCTGACGCTGGTTTTGAATATTGTGTTTTTAAAAACAATCATTGCGAAGACGCACTGAATCTCATCCGCTCTGAATTTTCACTGGACAACAGCGTTTTAAGTAACACTTTTAGCGATGCTTTTGATGCGGATTTTTGCAAAGGATCTGTCACCAAAACACGATTTGTAAATCTGACGAACGACGCTATGGATTTCTCCGGCAGCAACATCCTCATTCAGGATTGCTTTGTGGACAATGCAGGCGACAAGGGCGTTAGCGTCGGCGAAGATTCTGACGTTTCGATTTTGAATATCGATATTATCAATTCAAATATCGGCGTAGCTGCCAAAGACCTGTCGGTGTTGAGTATTGAAACGATCAGTTTGTCAAACTGCGAACAAGGATTTGTCGCTTTTCAGAAAAAACCCGAATACGGAGCAGGTAACCTCATTGTAAAGGATTTTACAGCCAATAATGTGCGCAGGCTTTACAACATCCAGGAAAAATCCGTTTTGCAATTGAAAGAAAAATTGATAACGGGGCAGTGAAGATGTTCCTCGACAAATTTAAAGATGTATGGTGCACAAAGTACGAAACTACAAACTATGAATACTCCGGCTTTTTTTTAACCGAAGCATAAAAAAGTATAGCCACCGAGAGAAATAGCGGAAGTTGGAAAAGGTAGCTGAAAGGAACGTAGAAAAATCCATAAAAAACCATGAGGTAGAGTTTCAATCCGATCAGCAGATATATTTTGGTATTCAATCCTTTGTTTCTGAAAAAGAAATAACCCAGCCCCAGTATAAATGCCGTGAGAGCGCAAATTGAAATATGTACCTTCCGATTGAGTTTCAGGCGGTCGGCAACCTCTAAAACGTTATAATCGTAAAAATAAATAGCGAAACTCAGGCCGTTTGCCAGGTGATGTGGCTTGGCTCCCGGCTCCTGCCAGGGTTGTGTCTGCCATTGCCCGACGGCAGTTTTGGCGTAATAGTCAAGACCTTTGGATAGCAGCGACCAGTCTTTCGATAAAAACGGAATGATATACAATAACAGGACGCCTACCGCCACAGAAATTGAGACAACAAAAACATTTTTAAAACCTTTTTCTATCCAGTAGGTCAGCAGATACAGCGGCAGCCAAAAAGTAAAAGCATAACGGGACAGTAGGCACAACAAAATGCCCAAAGCCATCAAGTACCTGTTTTTATGGAAAATCGTCAGTGTGAGCAGCAGATAAAAACCTACCGGTAACAATTCGACAGCCAAGCCCAGCGTAGTGCTTGCATTTTGAGCAATAATGTACAAAAACAAAAACGGGATCAAGGTTTTAAAAGCAGATTCCACAAGGGGTGTAGCGCTTTTTATAAGCAGGAAACTATAAATAGCCAGGGGGATGAGAAACACGAAAAATGCCGTCCAGCGGTAATCAATGTTTAAAATTTCAGAAAACGAATATGGCATCCACATCAACGGAAGATAGGTCGGATCGACTGAATAACCCTCGAAGGGAAGCGGCTTGTAAACTGCTTCGCCACCCAAAAATCGCTGAACGTACATCTCCAGAGAAGGGATGATGTCAGACGATTTTGCATCGATTGGGAATTTTTCAAAGATTTGATCCAGTCTCAGTCCACACAAGATCGCACCGATAAGAAAACAAAATACAACTACAATGATCCGTTGCGGAGATATTCGTTGAGTACTGGCTTCAGCTGGTGTTTCTTCCTTAAAACCGATCAATAAAAACGCCGCCACACAAAATAAAACTCCCGACAACAACCAGACGACAGGGCTTAAATAAAAGCCCAGTTCATTTTGCCAGAAAGTCTGCATGGCCAGTTCGATAAACAAACCCGCAAAAAGCAATGCGATGAGACTGTAATGTTTGATGGATAAGACCTTACTCATAGTGAGAGGCAAAGCTAAGGAAATATCTGTAGTTGTTGATTTGCTAATTTGCTAATTTGTTGATAAATCATATACACCACATTAGCACATCAATTATTCGATTCCAGCACGTAATACATATCGATCTTGCCTTTGTTTTTGGCCTCCACCTTTCCGCGATATTCAAATGCAAAATCATCCTTTACGAGGTTATAGGTATCTTCCGAGATATTGACTTTTCCGGGTTCGCTGCTGGACTCTATTCTTGAAGCGATATTGACGGTGTCGCCCCAAATGTCGTAGGCGAATTTTTTGAGACCGACGACTCCGGCGATGATCGGACCAACATGGATGCCTATCCTGGCCTCAAAGTAGGGCAGGTTTTGGGCAATTTTTTCATTTTTATAAGTTTGCAGAAAAAACTGGATTTCGATGGCTGCGCTGATCACCCGTTTTGCATGATCGGGTTGTTCGGTGGTGAGGCCGCCGGCGCACATGTAAGCGTCGCCTATGGTTTTGATCTTTTCTAACTGGTGTTTTCCGATAATCTCATCAAAATTTTTAAAACAATAATCGAGGTCTTCGACGAGCTGCTCGGGACTTAGTTTTTCCGAAATGCCGCTGAAATTTACAAAATCAGTAAAAAGTACGCTTACATTTTCGTGGAAGCGGGCTTTCGCTTTTCCGTTGATTTTCAGTTCTTTCGCTATGGATTCGGGAAGGATGTTGAGCAGCAGCGATTCGGAACGCTCTTTTTCAATCCGGATCATTTCATTTTTTTCTTCGAGCAGCGCATTGTGATGTTTTGTTGCCCTGTAACGACTGAACAATCCGCCTGCCAGCATTACCACCATTGCAATGATGGCAAAGTAAAACCGGCGCTGGGTTTTTTGCTTTTCCAGCAAGGCGGTTTGTGTTTCGAGTTCCATTTCCTGGTGATCGATCACAAGCGAATCCAGCATTGCTTTTGTGGCAAGGGAATCTCTCTCCATCTTCAGTTTCGTATTGAACAATTCAATCTTGGCCTGCTCTTCATTTAATTTGGAAATAGCTTCCTGTTTTGCAACGACATCCTGGCTAAGTATTGCATTTTTCATATTCAACTGTTCTGCCTTGTTTTCGATCTGTCTTCGATCTGTATCCAGTTGGGTGACTGTAGCTTCCAGCGCTTCTTTTTTGTTGTACAATTTTTGAACACTTTCGTATGCTTCGCGCTGACGGTTATTGAGTTTCGTTGGATCGACACTCCTGAGAATGTCGCCAATAGCTTTTAAGGTGTCATCGAGCATATCCCTGCTGGGGCTGGTAGTGAGGCGGGTGATCTCTTTTTCGATCTCATCGAAATCTTTTGGTTTGTTCAGGTCTTTTGCCAGGAGCTTCAACTGTGTCCGGTTGTCTTGCTCAAGCGCCTTGTTGACTAAATTTCCCTGGAGCAGGTATAGGTTGCTATTTCGAAATTTCAAGGCAATTTTCGATCGGTCTTTTGATTTCATCTTTTGCTTCATCAAGGCCTTTCCTTCACGGTTCAGTGCAATAGCCATTGATTCTTTGTGGTCGATCTGCCGGGCTTTCCTGTATGCGTGGCTGGCGGCTGCCTGAGCTTCTGAAAAACTACCGGCCAGATAAAAAAGATCGGAGAGTTTGATGGCTTTTTGTACAAATTCGAGGCTGTCGAGGTTTTTTAGTTCTTCCTTGAGCCGTTCGATCTCATTGTTTTGCGCAAGGCAAACAACGGACAACAAAAGTAGCGAGAGGGATAATATCGTTTTCATCAGGAGTATTTCGTCACATTTTAATTTTGTCAACTAAAGATAGGGCTTTTCCTCAAAGGTACAGCTTTCGGCGATTTCATTTACTTTCATACAGCAAAACGGTTTCCCGAAATTATATCATTTTCTCCGATAAAATTGCTCCTGTTGATTTTCATTTCATGGCATTTTCCTATCTTCCGATTTCGTTTTACGCCAATGGGCATATCCGGTTACTTGTTTTCATTATTCATTTTTTAAAATACTTCATTATGAATTTTTTGTACTTCATTCTCATCGGTGCCGCAGCCGGCTGGCTGGGCGGGCAATTCATGAAAGGTTCCGGATTCGGATTATTGGGTAATATCGTGGTTGGTATAATCGGAGGGTTTCTCGGCGGATGGCTGTTTGATGTTGTCGGCCTGTCAGCCAATGGTAGCCTGATCGGGTCTTTGGTTACGGCAACTGTCGGAGCGATCGTTTTGCTTTATATCGTGAGGCTGGTGAAAAAATGATCCTGGAGTTTTTTAATTCCTGATCGAACGGCTTTTGTAAAGTCGTATGTTCAACATTCATCAAATAATTTGAGCCACTGAACGGACACCCGCGCATTATTCCGCTTTTTGTTAAAAAAAGCGGAACTGCTCTACCAACTGAGCTACAGTGGCTTGTAGCCTCAAAGACAATTATGCCCGGCAAAAACTCAGCTAAACATACCCCATTACTTTATAAACGGCGAATCCGACCCACTCTTTGATCAGTGCTTCCCAACGTCTGAAACCTCCGGGGTTAGGGATGATGAGTTTTGTCGGCGAAGAAAGACTTTCTTCGCTCAACACATCCGTGCTGTAAGGTGTAAATTGTATATTTTCTTTTTTAAAGCAGGCTTTTGAACGGCGCATGTGAATGGCAGAAGTGATCAGCAGACAACTGGCGCCAGGATAGTCCTGCTCCAATATTTTTTTGGTGTAAACGGCGTTTTCGCGGGTATTTCTGGCGAAAGGATCGATGATCAGATCATTTTCAGCGACGCCCATTTTTAGCAGAAATGGCACAATTTCCCTGGATTCGCTGGGCATTTTTTGCATAAGGCTACCAGATCCTCCGGTCAATAATAATTTTTTGACCTTCCCCTGTTTGTACAATTCCAGGGCCTGTGTCAGCCGGTTGGCGTTATCACTGAAATGAAACCGATCACGCGGAATTTTTCGAAGGTTGGAATACCCACCCAGCACGATCCCGATGTCATAATCCTGATCTAGTGCAGAAACCGGGACAATATCGGTTTCCCAGGCGCGGATCATTTGGTTTAAGATAAAATTGTTGGAAAAGAAAAGCAGCAAAACCACAGCGGCGATCTTTGTCCTTTTTTTCCATTTCCGGTTTTTTGAAAACAAAGAAAAGAGTAATAATCCTGCGATCCAGTTTAAAGGTTGAATGAGAAAATACAACGCTTTTGAAAGGAAAAAGAACATGTCGATTTCGGCTTTGGTCAGTTAAAAAAACGGCGGTGGTTTTGGCCCGGCGAGTAGTTGATTCATGAAAAAATCGATCATCGAAGGTTGAAAAATGAAAAACATAGTCATCGTAAAAACGAACCCGAAAACAGCGCCCCAGAAATGGGCATCGTGCCCGATGTTGTCCTGGCCTTTTTTACCCATGTAAGAAGAATACCACAAATAGGCGATGCCGAGAATAATGGCAGGTAGCGGCGGAAAAATAAACCATTCCCAAGGGCCGAAAATGATGTAGGCAAAAACGATAGCCGAGGTGCCGCCCGAAGCGCCCAGGGCACCATAGTAGGGGTTGTGTTTATGTTTGATATATGCTGGCA
>CAZKDA010000013.1:0-44028 GCA_964551455.1 uncultured Saprospiraceae bacterium | reverse complement strand
TTCATAACTCGTACCGCTTTGGTTTTGCGGGTTTATTTGATTTGTATTGCCGGGAATTTTATGAATTTCTCGTCGGGCGACACTATTACTTTTTCCTGGCAAACACCGTACAATTTATGCAAATGTATTGCAAAAAAAAAGTTAACCAAATGAAAACCGGTTTTTTTTCAGGAAAGTGAAATATTTGGTTGGATGGCTTACTCCACCACCTCCACGTCGATCGGTGCGGTGTAATACTCCACCAACGACACGATGGATTGGTTGTCTTCCTGTGAGTTGCGGACTTGCTTTTTCACGAGATAGAGTTGGCCGCTACCCGTGGCGAGGTTGGCCAGCGCCTGCGCCGGGATAAATACCTCAGAGGCGGATGTAGGGCCTTTGATGGATGTACTCGAAGCCTTGTTATTCATATCTGTAAACATAAACACCAGACTTTGGGTATCATCCAGCGGTTCTCCCGCCCACGAAACTGTGGCTCCGGTGCTTTTGCTGATCTGTTGGTTGCTTACCGAAAAATCGCCGGGCTTAGGCATACTGAGTTCGTATTGAATAGATTGGTGCTCATCATTTTTGTAGCTAAAATTAAGATTGTCGCTGAAGTCACCTCGTCGGGTGAGGATATAACGGATACCTCTGGCGCCGAGGTTTTGCAAATCCATGGCGCTTCCCTGGAAGCTGGCGTTGGTAAATTCCCTGGGCTTTGCAACTTCTATCGAATCGCCTTCTTTGAAATAAACCATTCCGCGCAGTTCTTTTTCCTGCTCGAGGTATCTTACTTCGTAATTGATGAATAGCGGTTTGGCATTTGCCGGATTTGATTTTTCATTTGACTGGCATGCGTTTAAGAGCAAAATGAACGATGCCAGGCTCAAAGCAATATAATATTTCATCATTGTAACAGCCGGATTTTTTTATAATGGCTCCCAAATATAAAGTAAATCTTCAAAACCGGATACATAGCCGTGCCGCCGGATTTTATTTTATATAAAATGTATGACTTTGCTGTAAAATATTACCTTTACCGTTCCGACAAGCGCATATCATGTCTAAGAAAATTCTGATCACCGATGATGTTCATCCTTTGCTGATCGAAGGGATGGAAGCAGATGGTTTTCATTGTGATTATCGCCCGGAGATCACGTTGGAAGAAGTCAGAGCGATCATCGGGGATTACGAGGGGCTAATCATTAACAGCAAAATCCTGGTGGATCGCGTTCTTTTAGATAAAGCGCCGAAGCTCCGGTTTGTCGGAAGGCTTGGTTCCGGCATGGAGATCGTTGACCGTGAATACGCTGCCGTAAAAGGTGTGGCAGTGCTCAGTTCGCCCGAAGGCAATTGCAACGCAGTAGCCGAACAAGCCCTGGGAATGCTGCTGGCCTTGTCGAACAATTTGCTGCGAGCCGACCGCGAAGTGCGGCAAAAAACCTGGAACCGCGAGAAAAACCGCGGGTTTGAAATCATGGGAAAAACGATCGGGATCATCGGCTTTGGGCATACCGGGAGCGCTTTTGCCAAAAAGCTGTCGGGCATGGGGGTAAAAATCCTGGCTTACGATAAATACAAGGAAAATTATACAGCCGGGTTTCTCAACGTCGAAGCGGTGGAAATGCCGGAGATCTTTGAAAAAGCGGAAATTATCAGTTTTCATTTGCCATTGACAGCGGAAACCAAACATCTGGTTGACCTGACTTTTATCAACAAATGTAAAAAAGGAGTGATCCTTATCAATACTTCGAGAGGCCAGGTGATCAAAACCGAAGACCTGATCGTGGGCTTGGGATCCGGAATTATTGGAGGCGCCTGCCTGGATGTGTTTGAAAATGAAAAACCGAAAACGTATTCCGAACGCGAACGCGAAATGTACAACCGGTTATTTTCATTTGAAAATGTGGTAGTTACGCCACACATTGCGGGTTGGACTTTTGAATCAAAACGTCGGTTAGCTGATATTCTGCTTGGAAAGATCAGAAAAGCATTATTACATGCGAATTAAATTTCGCTATATTTGACTTCCTTTACAAAACCGATGAAACCGGTATTTAACCCCATTTTTTGAAACCTGACTTATAAACATAATACGGTGACTGCCGGGGTTTACATTTTTTTAACTTGCAGGCGATAACGTTTTTTCAAGTATCCCTGAATCAGATAAAATCGGTATTTGCAGCAGCAAATTTCACGATCAAGTAAAAAACAGCAATGATCCCTGGTTATGATCTTTTAAAAACGAAATTTCAGTTACAGCCAAAATTTCATAATGTTGTCAGGGGCTGATTAATTTTTTTTGAAAACAATGTTAAATTTTATTAACATTGTGCGGCTACGCGAAAAACAATAACTAATAAGTCAAACTTTTACAAAAAACAGAATTGTATGGTACGTTATTTTTTACTCTCCCTATCCTTTTTGTTGGTTAGCGCTATAACGATCGCACAGACCTCCCTGCAAGGGAAGGTAACTGCTGCTGATTCTAACGAAGAACTTATCGGTGCCAACATCCAGCTTAAAAAGAACGGAGTATTGGTTACCGGAGTCAGTTCAGACTTCAACGGAAATTACAGCGTAAATATCGATGCCGGTACTTACGATGTGGAGGTATCCTATTTGGGTTACCCAAACAACCTCATTCAAGGGGTCGTTGTAAAACCCGGACAGGCTAATAAGCTGGATATTTCCATGGCAGAACCCGAAGGCGTCCTCCTTGAGGAAATTGTTGTAAAGGAATACACAGTTCCCCTGATCGAGGTTGACAACACCACCCAGGGACAAACCATTACTGCGGAACAAATCCGGAACCTTCCCACCCGTAATGTCAATGCCCTGGCATCGATGGCGGCGGGGCTTTCACAGATCGACGAAGGCGAAGACATTACCGTTCGCGGGTCGCGCGCTGATGCTACCGATTATTACATCGACGGGATACGCGTAAGAGGGAACAGCAGTATGATACCAACTTCGGAGATCGATCAGTTGCAGGTCATTACCGGAGGGATACAGGCGCAATACGGGGATGTCATGGGAGGTATTATTTCCATTACGACCAAAGGCCCCTCGCAGAAGTTTTCAGGCGGTGTTGAATTAGAAACATCGGAATTTTTGGATCCCTACGGATCGAACCTTGCCAGCGCCAACTTCAGCGGTCCTATCCTGAAAAAGAAGGATACCGGCGAGTCGATCCTTGGGTTCAGGCTTTCAGGGCAATATTGGGACAGGAAGGACGACGATCCGCCTGCCACGGATATTTATGTTTTAAAAGACGAAGTATTACAGGAAATTAGAGAGAATCCGGTTAAAGTCATTTCCGGTGCTTACGTGCCCGTTGCACAGGAATTGACTGAGGAAGATGTGGATGTTTATAATTACAGGCCCAACGAAAGAAGCAGGCGGCTCGACCTCACCGGCAAACTTGACGCAAGGCTCAGCAAGGCGATCGATATTACCTTGACAGGTTCCTACACCGATTCCAAAAATAGATTTACACCCGGTGGTTGGAGATTGATGAACTCACACAACAATCCTTATGACCTGGACAATATCTACAGAGGCAACTTCCGCTTCCGGCACAGGCTGGGCGGCGCCGCCGCCCAGGCCACTGACGGGAGTGACGATGCAAGAAAAGCTTCGGTGATCCAGAATGCGGAATACACCTTACAATTTGGCTACGAAAGATCATTGTTCACAAGAGAAAATCCGGTACACCAAGACAATTATTTCAACTATGGATATCTTGGGAGATTTGAAAAAGATCTGATCCCGACATTCGGACCCGAAAGGGTAGATGACATAGTTGTCGGGTTTATGCACACCGGATACAGCCAGGTACTCCGAACCTATACAGAAGAACAAGGGTATTCAGGTCTTGAGCTTTATGGATTTTTTCCCGATGAAAGCATCAATCCCGACCTCATAAACTATAACAACGCGGTTGTTAGTCCCAATAATTTTGAAGACTTTATCGTAGTAAACGGGCAGTGGTTTACCGATGTAAGAAATTTCTGGACAGGCATGCATACCAATGTCAGCCAGCCCTTCAATGTTGCTCAAAAACAGGACAACGATCTTTATACATTCAATGCTTTCAGTTCCTTCGACTTTTTGCCGGGAGGTTCTGAAAAAGGCCGGCACTCTATCCAGTTTGGTATCTTGTACGAACAAAGATTTAATCGCAATCACAACTTAAACCCTTTTAACCTGTGGCAGGTAGCCCGTCTGCAAGCCAACCGGAATATCAATTCAGGGTTAAATAATCTGGACACAATCGGTTATGGAGCTACGGGGCTGCTATTTCCGCTTCCGGATACCCTGCCATTGTTCCAAAGAAACCTGACACCTGGTGTTGATGATCTGTTATTCTGGCAAAATGTACGGGAAGCTACCGGGATGGGCATTTACGATTTTGTCAATGTAGATGCCATTGATCCTGATTTACTTTCACTGGATATGTTCTCTGCACAAGAATTGAACGACCAGTTCAACCTGATTGGTTTGAATTATTATGGCTATACCTACACGGGGGAGAAAATTGCCGACAACGTTACGTTTGATGATTTCTTTACCGCTACGGATGAACGGGGAATACGGACATTTCCCGTTGCGGCCAACCAGCCCATTTATTCGGCCTTATATATCCAGGATAAATTCACTTTCAAAGACATCATATTCCGGATCGGGCTTCGCGTAGATCGTTTTGATGCGAATACCAAGGTAATGAAAGATCCGTATTCCCTTTACGAGGTGATGAATGCCGCCGATTTTCATTCTACAACAGGCGTTGAAAGACCGGCAGGGGTAGAAGATGATTACCTCGTTTACCTGACAAGCGAAACTTCCAATGCAGTACAGGCTTATCGTAGAGGCGATCAATGGTATTTTGCAAATGGTGAAGCAGCTAATGACGGAAACCTTGTATTTAGCGGTAAGCCTGCCATTCCGAAATTGAAAAACCCCAATGCCAACATCAGAGCCAGAGGCTTCGATACCAATGATTCATTCGAGGAGTATGAACCGCAAGTCAATGTGATGCCCCGATTGGCATTCTCTTTCCCGATCTCCGATGATGCCAACTTTTTTGCACATTATGACATCCTCGTTCAACGGCCAACAAATACCGTTGCCACACCGCTTCAGTTTTTTTATTTTAATGACCGGCCGGGAAATGCAACTAACCCCTTCAACAACCCGGGTTTAAGACCACAACGTACTATTGATTATGAAGTCGGGTTCCAGCAAAAGCTGACAAACTCTTCCGCCCTGAAAATTTCTGCTTATTACAAAGAAATGAGAGATATGATCCAGCAGCGCGTCTATGCCAATGTTGCTATTGTATCCGGCACCTATGTTACTTATGACAACCAGGATTTTGGTACCGTAAAAGGTTTTTCGTTTCAATATGATCTGAGAAGAACAAACAACGTAATGGTTACTGCAAACTATACCCTGCAGTTCGCCGACGGAACAGGCTCGGATGCCAATTCACAGCGCGGAATCCAATCCAGAGGCAATCTCAGAACATTATTCCCCTTGAGCTTTGATGAGCGCCATCGTATAGTAACTACCATCGACTATCGCTATGGTAAAGGAAGGTACTACAACGGACCAAGAATTGCCGGCAAGGATGTCTTGTCAAACTTCGGTGTAAACCTCCAGGCTATTGCCGTATCCGGCAGACCATTTACCTCTACTTCCCTTGCTGTTCCATTTAACGGACAAGGGATTGGCGGACAGATCAACGGTTCGCGATTGCCATGGAATTTTACTCTCAACCTCAGAGTGGACAAGTCATTCAGCCTGACAAAACCGAATGCCGAAAAGCCGGTGAATGCCAATATTTATCTGCGTGTTCAAAACCTGCTTGACACCAGAAATGTAATCGGCGTTTATTCAGCGTCTGGCTCCGCCAACGATGATGGCTTCCTGTCCTCTCCGTTAGGAGCAGAAACGGTCAACGAACTGGTGAATAGCGGACAGAGCCTCGACGCATATCTCGCAGCATATTCCTGGAGGATATTAAACCCTAACTTTTACAGCTTACCCAGAAGAATTTTCCTGGGAGCGATATTCGATTTTTAAGCGGATAAAACATTATTTGATTTTAAAACTCTGACATAAATAAACAGTCATGAATTACATAAAATATTTACTATCAACTTTTATATGTGTGGGCTTGATGAGCAGCCTCAATGCTCATATCAACCCTGACCTGGGAAAAGAGAAAAAAAACAATCAACAGGTAGCTTCTTTCCGGGCCGACTGTGCTACTGCCACCGGCAAAACGATTCTTGATATTAATAATGTCAGGGCTACGCTTTTGGTCGGCGGAGACATCTGGTGGGATGGAAATGACGGGCTTTATGTCGTTCCCAAACCACCTGAAGGCTCCGGACTACCCTCTGTATCTTCTATTTTTGCCGGCGCGGTATGGATCGGCGGATTTGATAGTGGTGGTGTTCTGAAAATGGCTGCCCAAACTTACGGAACCGCTACTGGAGATACCGATTTCTGGCCGGGGCCATTGACCCCGCAGGGAACTGTAGGAGCAGATACCTGCGCGCAGTGGGACAGGTTCTTCGAGGTAAGTGGCGCCAATATCGACCAGCACATCAGGATGTGGGAGGAAGCCGTGTTAAATGATGAAGATGAAATTGATCCGGATTTGATCCCTGACGATATCAAAGGCTGGCCTGGGCATTTGAACCAATTCTTTTTTGATATTAATGGCTTTGAATTACCTTTTACTGATGCGAAGTTAGCGCCATTTTTCGATCAAAACGATAATGGCGCTTATGAGCCTAATCTAGGGGACTACCCGGTTATAGACATTCGAGGCTGTGGCGTAGATGAGGGATTCACTCCTCAGTATGGAGACCACATGATCTTCTGGATTTACAACGATGCCGGAGGGGTTCACTCTGAAACCAATGGTATTCCGATACAAATGGAAATCCAGGTTCAGGCTTTCGGCTATGCCACGAACGATGAGATCAACAACATGACTTTTTACAGGTATAAGTTGATCAACAGGGCGCTCGACCAGATCGATAGTTGCTTTTTTGCTATGTGGGTTGACCCTGACCTTGGTTGTTATACCGATGATTATATCGGATGCGATACCGCCCGAAGCATGATGTATGTTTACAATTCCGATAACATTGATGGTGATGCAAACTGTAATTGCCCACAAGGGGTACTTACCTATTGTACGGATATTCCCATTCTCGGAGTGGATTATTTTCGCGGGCCGGAAGGGCCTAAAAATTTCTGCAATGGCATAGATGCATCCGGAGGCCTTTGCAATCCTCCCTTGAATTCACCCATGGATCCCGATACGATCGTAGAGTTGGGAATGTCATCCTTTACCTATTATAATAATCCCAGCGTAAGTCCGCCTCCTCCCCCTGGAACGGAAGACCCGAATTCCGCCCCTGAGTTTTATAACTACCTGTCCGGTTCATGGCGGGATGGTTTGCGGTTTACTTTTGGCGGGAACGCGAGAAACCCCGGTAGCCCGGATTTCATCAATTACGCTTTTACGGATCCTCCTGACGATACCAACGGATGGTCGATGTGCCAGGAAGGACTACCCATTGGCGACCGCCGCACCGTTCAGGCATCCGGGCCTTTCCGCCTGGATCCCGGAACGCACAATGAATTGATCATTGGTGCGGTATGGGTACCGGAAATCGACTACCCATGTCCTTCTATCAGTAAATTGGCTTTTGCCGATGATGTTGCCCAGGCCTTATTTGACAACTGTTTTGATTTAACAGACGGACCGGATGCTCCTGATGTTTGCTTCATAGAATTAGACAAGGAGATCATCATGACCTTGTCAAATGAACCCACCTCCAACAACTTTGAGGAAAGATACATTGAGCGGGATTTGCGAGCGCCTTCTACATTATCGGATGAAGAAGCAAGTTATCGCTTCGAAGGATATAAAGTATATCAGTTGCGTACCGCAGATGTTGGCGCTGTTGAGTTTAATGATCCGGATAGAGCAAGACTGATCTACCAGGTGGATATTAAAAACGGAGTTGCTGAAATCTACAATTGGAATCCGGTTGATAATCCACAGCCCGGAGGAGAGCAGATATGGGTGCCTGAACAGAAAGTGCAAGGCGCTGATCAGGGCATTCGCCATACTTTTGTTATAAAAAATGATCAATTCGGTTTAGAAAGCAGCAACCTGATCAATCATAAAAAATACTACTTTTCTGTAGTAGCTTATGGGTATAATAATTATGAAGAATTTGAGCCTACACCGCCGATTTCAGGACAGCGAGCGCCATACATCGAAGGCAGAAGAAATATCGGGCCGGGAACCGGCAGTAGCGCTTATACAGTAATCCCAAGGCCTATTGTAGATAGAAGGTTGAATGCCGAATACGGCGACGGACCAGTCATCACAAGGGTTGATGGTTCAGGAGTTGGGGGCAACTTCCTTGATATTTCAGACGAAATGAGGGAAGTGATATTTACAAACAAAAGCGTACCGGAAATAACGTATCTAAACGGCAGAGGACCGATCGAAGTAAAAGTTTACAACCCGCTCGATGTAATTGATGGGAATTTTGAATTGACATTTTACAACGAAGCAGGAGGTAGCGCAGTTTCCAACAATACAAGATGGAGATTGAAACACCTTGACGATCCTTCAAGTACCGATGTATTGTCTGCTGAAACCATTGAAAAGCTAAATGAGCAAACGATCGCGGAATATGGGTTTTCCATCTCGATAGCCCAAACGCTCGAACCAGGTGACAACGAAGCTGATGACCTGAATGGCGCGATAGGGTTTGATTTAAGCTACGCAGATCCTTCGGGTGTCGAATGGATAACTCCGCTTCCGATATTCGGCGCTATCAGCTTTCTTAATCAACAAACAGCTTCTGAGGATCCGAAATTTGGCTTGGCCAATATGGCCGGCGGGCACTTTTATCCCTATCGATTGATGGATTTCAACCGCGGGATCATAACTCCGGCCTGGTTACACACCAACAACGGCAGCACCTTTCCCCTAAATGGTCTTGATAGGTTGAATAACGTTGACATTGTGCTGACTTCCGATAAGTCCAAATGGAGCCGTTGTATCGTAGTGGAAAAAGCAAGCGAAGATTATACATCAACACAGACCGGGATGGGGCTACCAACCGAAGGTGACGCCCGTGATTTCAAAACCAGGAAAGGCGATTCCAAAGGCTCGGATACAGATCCTAATGGCACAGGAAGCGGTACTGGTATGAGTTGGTTCCCCGGCTATGCCGTCGATGTTGAAACCGGTAAACGCCTTAATATTTTCTTTGGGGAAAATTCGACCTACGATTGCTCGGTTGAGCCGGATTATTGTGAAAATGAAATCTTTGAAGAAACACCCACAGGGCGGGACATGATCTGGAACCCGACTTCACAATTCTTTCTGGAAACGCCGATTTTCACTTTATACAATTTTTATGCGGGAGGCCAACAATTCATTTATGTCACGGATGAGGAGTACGATGGATGCAAGCTTATCAAACAAGAAATTGATAGCATGTCCGCAATTACCAATGTTCGAGGTGTAGCGAAAGTCAAATGGGTGGGAACGATATTGCCTGTCGAAGGCACTTCGTTGTTGTCTTATGAAGATGGCATCATACCCAATGATGTGCTGATAAAGTTGCGAGTTGACAATTCGTACAAAAACACAGTTGGCACCGGCGAAAATAACGGTTTGAACAAATACCTATTCTCATTCGATGGTGCGCAGGCCGATGAAGTCGTTACGGAAAGTGAGATCAACGCTCAGCTTGATGCCATCAACGTCGTGCCAAATCCTTACTACGGATTTTCTTCCTACGAAACGAGCCAGTTTTCGAATATCATAAAGATCACCAACTTGCCGGCCAAATGCGTTGTGACTATCTATTCACTTGATGGAAAATTCATCAGGCAATACAATCGCAATGAAGAACGCATGGACAAAGACGGCCAATATGCTCCGATACTGCAAGGTCAGATCAGCCCTGCTATCGAATGGGACTTGAAAAACCATAAAGGGATTTCAGTAGCCAGCGGAGTATATTTGATACATGTTAAAGCCGATGGTTTGGGCGAAAGAGTGATCAAATGGTTTGGCGTTGCACGTCAATTTGATCCATCCGGATTATAACATTATTAGCGAGATAGCCAAGCTGTATTAAAAATGGCTATCTCGCTTACATTTTTTTCTATTTCATTTGTAAAATTTAATAACTACAATTTAAAAAATACTATGAATAAGTTATTATACATAAATCTGATCCTGTTAATTCTTATGACAACGGCTTTTGATGGATTTGCAGGAAACCCTGATCGTCAGGGAGAGGAAGGAGCCAAACAACTCTTACTCAATCCCTGGGCGCGATCTGCCGGTTTACATACCATGAGTACAGCTTTCATTTCGGGCGCCGAAGCCACTATATTAAACCCGGCGGGAATCGCACGGATAAATAAATCAGAGTTTGTGGTAGCTCATACCCGATACCTTGAAGGAACCGGGATAGGGTTTAATGCGCTTGGGATCGCCCAAAAAACCGGAAAAAACGGTGCCTTTGGATTAAGCATTATGGCCATTGATCTGGGAGATATCCCGGTGACTACGGAAAGCCAGCCGGAAGGTACAGGAGCAACTTTTTCTCCTTCATTGTTTAACATGGGTATTTCTTATGCGCACATGTTCGATAATAAGATTTCTGTTGGAATGACTTTCCGGATTGTATCCGAATCAACAGCTGATGTCCGTGCAATAGGAATGGGCATCGACGCCGGCGTCCAATACGTAACCGGAAAAGATGACAACTTCAAATTCGGTATATCTATTAAAAATGTGGGAACACCAATGACTTATACCGGACAAGGACTTAACGTGGTGGCTACAAACCCCGGAGGTAATCTCAATTACCCCCTTACCTTTTTTCAAAGATCACAGAAATATGAACTGCCCTCAGTTTTGAACATCGGCTTGTCTTATGACTTTATCATTAATCCGCAAAACAAATTGACTGTGTTAGGCAATTATACATCGAATTCATTTTCGCTGGACCAGATCGGAGGTGGCGTCGAATACACGTTTAACGATATCCTGATACTGCGTGCAGCTTACAGAAGTGATATAGGATCTATTGAGAATGTTAATGCCGATCCTTCGGTGTATAGCGGCATCAGCGGCGGCGTTTCTATCCAGGTTCCTTTGAAAAAAGACAAAAACGACAATAAGTTCGGAATTGATTACGCTTACCGCGACACACGGGTTTGGGGAGGTACACACAATATGTCTCTCAGGATTTCTTTTTAAATGATCCAACCTTACTTTTGCACGGTATTTTTACGCAAATAAAGATAATTTTACTATCTTTAACCGATTTTCAAAAAGGACGTTTCTATTTCTAGAGAAAATAGAAACGTCCTTTCATAATGTACAATACGCTGATAAACCAGCAATTATACCGGGTTCCATTCCCTTTGTATTTATATAAATTTAGATTAAAACTATTTTTAAATCGAATTTTAGAAATAGTTTTGGAATTCATCAATTTGTTGGACTACACAATTATTAATTATTTTAAAACAAATGGCTATGTCAAAATACAATTATTTGACCCGCGAAGGCTATAATAAACTGATTGAAGAACTTGAGGAACTGAAAACCACTGAACGGCAGAACATAGCGAAGTTAATAGCTGAAGCCAGAGACAAAGGCGATCTTTCCGAAAATGCAGAATACGATGCTGCAAAAGAGGCGCAAGGATTATTGGAGTTAAAGATCAATGAACTGGAGCGGGTGCTGTCCAACGCGCGCGTTCTCAATGCCAGCCAGCTTGATGACTCCAAAGTTGTCGTCCTTTCAAATGTAACCATTAAAAATGTAAAAAATAACAAAGAAATTACCTATCAATTGGTTTCTGAATCCGAAGCCGATCTCAAAGCAAGAAAAATTTCCGTAACCTCACCAATGGGAAATGGCCTGCTGGGCAAAAAAGTAGGTGAAATTGCAGTCGTTGAAACACCAGGAGGAAATATTGAATTTGAAATTGTGAATATTTCAGTTGGTTAATCATGTCCAGTATTTTTTCAAAAATAGTCAACGGCGATATTCCCTGTCATCGGATACTTGAATCCGATGACTACCTTGCCTTTCTGGACATCAACCCTTTGGCAGAAGGCCATACCCTGGTTATCCCTAAAAAGGAGATCGATTATATTTTTGATATTGACGACGGCCTGTTACAGGGTATGTTACCTTTTGCAAAAAAAGCAGCCAGAGCCATTGAAGCTGCTGTACCTTGCGAAAGGATCGGCGTGGCCGTTGTTGGCCTGGAAGTACCGCATGCGCATATTCACCTCATACCCATCAACGGGATCGGAGATATTAATTTTGCCCGCCCGAAATTGAAATTCAGCCAGGAGCAACTGGCGGCAACCGCCGAAAGGATCAGAAAAAATTTATGAAGTCTTGCCCGGATTGGCCTTTACAAAAGCTGACCAGTCGTTGTACTTTTTCTTACCCGAAAATAGCCCAGATGATTGAAAATGATGACAAACCGCAGTAGCCAATGCATCGGTTGCATCCAGCAGTTTGTCGTCGAATTTCTCGTGAAGGATGTTGCACAACATGGCCGCAACCTGCTCTTTGGATGCGTTGCCATTGCCCGTGATCGATTGCTTGATCTTCTTTGGCGAGTATTCCGTGACGTCGATTTCATTGGTAATTGCAGCGGCAATAGCTACACCCTGTGCTCTTCCGAGCTTCAGCATGGATTGTACATTTTTACTGTAAAACGGCGATTCTATCGCAGCTTGGGATGGGCGATGCTGCACGATCAGTTCCTGGAGCCGCTCAAATATCTTTTTGAGTTTCAATTGTTGGGAATCGAGGTGTTTCATGCTGATAACACCAAACTCAACCAGAGAAAGTTTATTATTTTCAACCTGGATGATCGAATATCCCAAAATATTGGTTCCCGGATCAATGCCTAATATGCGGTGTTTTTTCTTCATAATTTGCGGGAGTAAGGTAAATTCTTTACGGGTTTTACACAAATGTTTTTATAATAATTGGCTTGAGCCTGGCATTGTCGCGATAAAACAAGAATGCTGAAAACCATGAAATGATCAATTCGGGAATTTAATGAATAATGTTACATTTAACCACCAATTAAAACCAGCATCCCAAAGTATTGAAAATTTTGGTTACCCGGAATAAAAACAAGACGATCAACCTGCTGATAAAGCTAGGGGTCATTGCGCTGCTGGCTTGGGTGGTCTATAAAAATATTTTAAGGAATAATGACATCGATGAGATTTGGGGCGTTTTTTTGATCAATCTCGAAAAGGGAAACACATATTGGCTGCTGTTTGCCATCGTACTTATGCCCGTAAACTGGTGTTTTGAAACAATAAAATGGCGGGTGTTGATCCGGGAAATTGAAACCCTGAGTTTCCTGAAATCTTATGTTGCGGTGTTGGCCGGTGTCACCCTGAGTATTTTTACACCAAACCGCATCGGGGAATACGGGGGAAGGATATTGTTTGTAAAAGCTGAAAACAACTGGAAATCGGTGGTCGCGACACTGGTCGGGAGCTACAGCCAGCTTTTGGTGATCCTGTCGATGGGCATGTTGGGCTTTGGGTATTTTGCAGGTAGCTTTTTCGACATCGAACCGATGCTTTTGCAAGGCTTTGTTTTCATCATGGCGACATTGATCGGGCTGATGATCTTCGGGTTTTACAACATAGAACTGGCCATTCCCTTTTTCAAAAAAATACCATTCATTTATAAACTGAAGCGCTTTTTCAAGCACATTGGGGTATTGAGAAATTACAATTCCGGCACCTTAAGCCAGGCGTTGGGCTTTGCGTTTTTGCGGTATTCGGTCTATACCATCCAATATTTGCTGCTGCTTTATTATTTTGGGATAAACGTTTCGCTGATCGAAGGACTATCAGGGGTAGCTACCATTTATTTTTTGCAAACCAGTATGCCGGTACCGCCATTGCTGGGGCTGGTGGTGCGGAGTAATATCGCCATTGAAATTTGGGGATTATTCAGCTCAAATGAACTAAGTGCACTGGCTGCAACGTTTGTTTTGTGGGTAATAAACCTGATCGTTCCGGCGTTAGTTGGAGCGATGTTTATTTCACGAATCAATGTTTTAAAATCATTGGGATATGATAACGAAAAAAATTAATCAAAGCTTTTTCAGCATGATGCTGCTCATTTTGCTGCTGGCATTCAATGCTCCCGAAAACCGCAAATTTTCCGAAACCAACACCCCCGATTCCACAACCGGACAGGAAGATTTTCAGCAATGTATTGTGCAAAACAGGGCTTTCCAGGTCGGCGAAGAAATTACTTATAAATTGTATTACAACTGGAATTTCGTATGGCTGGCAGCCGGCGAAGTCGTGTTCAAAGTAGCCGAAACAGACAATAAATACCATTTGTCTGCCGACGGAAAAACGTATAAAACCTACGAGTGGTTTTACAAAGTCAGAGACAGCTACGAATCCTTTATCGACAAAGAAACTTTACTGCCATATACCTCGATCCGCGACATCCAGGAAGGCGGATACCGCTTGTACGACAAGATAGATTTCGATCAGCAAAACAACGTCGCTGTATCGCAAAGAGGAAAATCCAAACACGAAACTTCGATCAATAAATACGAGTTGGATGGTTGCATGCACGATATGCTTTCAATCGTTTATTACACCCGCAATCTGGAGTTTGACCGATATACGGAAGGGCACGAAATCCCTGTAAAAATATTTATGGATAAGGAAGTGTGGCCGTTGAAAGTGAAATACAAAGGAAAGGAAGAGGAAAAAAAGATCAAAGGTTTGGGCAAATTCAAAACCATCAAGTTCAGCCCCGAACTGGTAGAGGGAGAAGTTTTCAAAAAAGGTGATGAAATGAATATATGGGTCAGTGATGATGGCAATCGCGTTCCGCTGTTGATCGAAAGCCCGGTTTCGGTTGGATCCGTGAAAGCTGTTTTGAAAGATTACAGAGGACTGAAATACGATATGACTTCAAAGATCAATTAAAGCAACAAACTTTTCACAGTATTATATTTTAATGTAAAGCCGCAGGGCAAATGTCCTGCGGCTTTTTTTTATTTTTATATCAAAATCAGAAAATGGTCAAGAAGGTTTTCATTGGAATTATTATAGTTGTCGGCATCTTTGCGGTTTTTTTTGCTACGAGGTACTTTTATAAAACAACGGAAAAGGTGACTGCGGAAGAACAATCCCATGTGTTGCTGGAAAAAATAAAAACCGTGGCTAAGCTGATAACCGTCGAAGGTTACTTTTCTGAGGTGTATGATTACAAAGATTACTGGGGTTACGATCTCAGTCCTTTCCGGAAAAAAGCGCTCATCAGGGTAAAGGCGAGAGTCTCGGTAGGATACGACCTAACGAAGATGAGCGTAGAAGCGCTCCCGGAGCAAAAACTGTTGATCATCAGCGACCTGCCCGACCCTTCCATTATTTCAATCGATCACGATCTGGATTACTACGACATCACCGAAGGCACGTTCAATTCCTTTTCGGAAACCGATTATAACCTGATGAATAAAAACGCCAAAGAAAAGATCCGCCAGGCTGCGATGCGTAGCGATCTGTTTCTGGCCGCCGAAGAACAGAGCAACCTCATGCTTGATCTCGTAAAATTTATGGTGGAAGGCGCCGGATGGCAATTGGAATTCAAACCGCGGAACTTGATTTCTACTCCTGATACCTTACAAAACTGAGACCTCGATCGTAATTTTTAAATGAGGGGTGGGCATTATTGTTTTTTTTGAGTTCAAAAATACTGTTTTAGGCTACAAAGACGCCGGGTCACAAAGTTTCTTCTCGTTTTACGACAAATCGCAACATGATATAGTAACCTGTTTTTTTGCAACTATCCCGCTTTTTCGGCAAAGTACGGGATGGTTGCAAAGAATATATTTGTGCCTTGGTGTCTTTGTAGCAAATAATGCCCACCCCTCATTTATTAAATCATTCCAACCATTAAATTCCATATTTCACAAGTTGTCACAGCGACGGATGTTGAACATAAATCCGGTTTAACTTTCAGCCAGCCAAATTAAAATATTGGTTTTTGATAAAGTTTACTTTAAAAAATATATTTTTAGTTTTCTTTAATGAGAACCAATGCAATGAATAATGGATTTTTCGGGCATCCGACAGGATTGAAAACCCTCTTTTTTACTGAAATGTGGGAGCGGTTTAGCTACTATGGCATGAGGGCGATCCTCGTCCTGTTCATGACCACTGAAACTGCACAGGAAGGTCTGGGGCTTTCCACAGAAACATCCGGAGCAATTTACGGGCTTTACACTGCTGGCGTCTATCTGCTGACACTGCCTGGAGGCTGGCTTGCCGACAATATTTTCGGACAGAGAAAAGCCATCTGGTACGGAGGAATCCTGATCATGATCGGCCATCTTTTGCTGGCGGTTCCCGGAGTCAAAGAAATTTTCTTTCTCGGGTTGTGTTTCGTTGCCTGCGGAACCGGTCTTTTAAAACCCAATATCAGCACAATTGTAGGAGATCTTTATCCTGAAGGCGGCGCCCGACGGGATGCAGGGTTTTCGTTATTTTACATGGGGATCAACCTCGGGTCGCTCTTAGGCCAGACGATAGTTGCGTATTTGGGTGAAAAAGTAAACTGGCACCTGGGTTTTGGAATGGCGGCGATCGGGATGTTCGCGGGATTGGTACAATTTCGCTTAACACAAAATACGCTCGGAGACATCGGTTTAGCTCCCAAAGCACAAGAACCCGGTGAACCCATCAGGGAAGCCAATAAACCGCTGGCGGTTGTGATGGTGCTGGGAGTTATCGGTTTGTTAGCAATTCTTCAATTTACGGGGAATATAGATATGTTTACGGCGACAGGAATTGCTCAGGCTGTTGGCGTGATCATCGTTACGATCACTGTTTTTTATTTTGCTTACATATTGATCGCCGGCGGACTGACCACTGATGAAAAGAAAAGAGTAGCCATTATATTTGCGCTTTTCATAGGCGCTGCCTTGTTTTGGTCGGGTTTTGAACAGGCCGGTTCATCCTTGAATCTTTTTGCCAGGGATCATACCAACCGGATTTTATTTGGATGGGAATTGCCTGCCGGTTGGCTGCAAAACGTCAATCCGGCTTTCATCATCATTTTTGCCCCGGTGATGGGCGCTTTGTGGGTGAAACTTGCTGCTCGCAATCTAAATCCCAGAACGCCACTGAAGTTCGGAGTTGGATTGATCTTGTTGGGGCTTGGTTTTTTGATCATGCACTTTGCGGCAGAGATCGTAGTGGCCGGTACCAAAGCCGGAATGATGTGGCTCGTGATGACTTATTTCCTGCATTCGATAGGCGAACTGACGCTCAGCCCGGTAGGCTTGAGCGCCACTACCAAGCTTGCACCCCGCAAATATTATGGCCAGATGATGGGCATCTGGTTTGTTGGGGCTGCGCTCGGAAATCTCATCGCCGGGTTATTTGCCGGGAATTTCGATCCTGAAAATGTACGACAAATGCCAGACCTTTTCATGTCGGTCGTCCAGGTGAGTGTTGGCGCCGGGATCATTTTTATCATAGTCAATCCATTGATGAAAAAATGGATGAAGGAGACAAACTAAACAGAAAAAACAAAACGAAAAACAATAATCAATAATCAAAAAACAAAATTATGGCGGAGAAGCAAATGGACTTATTGAAAACCCAGGGATCGGTATTGGGACACCCTTCGGGCTTATTTGTACTGTTTTTTACAGAAATGTGGGAGCGGTTTTCTTACTACGGAATGCGCGCTTTGTTAGTGATATTTTTAGTAAGCGCAATTGGACTTGGGGGTTGGGATTGGCCGAGGGAAAACGCTTTGTCGTTGTATGGTACGTATACTGCTTTGGTATATATAACTCCAATTTTAGGGGGTTACATCGCTGATAGAATCATTGGGTATCGATGGGCAGTAGTTATTGGAGCCTTAATAATGACGTTAGGGCATGCTTCAATGGCTATTGAATCTCATAAAATGTTTTTATATATAGGCATTGGACTATTAATTGTAGGAAATGGGTTTTTCAAACCAAATATGACCTCAATTATTTCCCACATGTACAAAAATTACCCTGAGAAAAAAGATGGAGCATATACCATCTTTTATATGGGCGTAAATGCCGGAGCTTTTTTAGGAATATTATTGTGTGGGTATCTAGGTGAAAAAGTAGGTTGGAGCTATGGATTTGGTCTGGCCGGAATATTTATGTTTTTAGGAATGTTACAGTTTTACTTTACACAGGGAATATTTGGTGATATTGGAAAAAAGCCGGACACTTCAAACAAAGATGATGTGTCGAATAAATTAGAGTTTGAAGGTGATCGATTAAATCCATTTACAATAATTGATAAAATACTTATCACAATAAGCCTGGCAATCGGAGTTATTTGGGTAATCAATGATCCGGTTTCAAAAATTACAGGCACCAACATCCTAATGGTCAATGAAATTGAATATTCGAATCAATTTATTTTAATTGGCCTTACAACATTTATGTTATTGCTCTTCTTAAGGATTCTTAGATATCCTAGAGTCACAAGGGACAGAATGTTCGCAATTATCTTTTTTGCATTAATGACAGTGATATTTTGGATGTGTTTTGAACAAGCTGGCGGATCGATGAACATCTTCGCAAAAGATTATACAAATCGGATAATGACCGGCAATTATTACTATATTTATATAATAGTGAACGTCTTGATAACATTAGTTCCGTTAGTAATAATCACTTGGGTGCTTTTCAGTTTATTTAAACAGATTTATACCAAATACAGGCTGGCAAATACGATATTGGGGTTTAGTTTTGTCATTATATGGGGCATTGTTATTTGGATGATAAATCGAGATATAAATTCTTCTTCATATGTAGTTACTTATGAAGCAATAAAAACTAATATAGTTCCAGAAGAGTACAACCTACATCCTGACCGATTAAAAACCCTGGAAAGCAAACTAACAAGTGGCGCCAAATTTAAAAATGAGCAAGGAGAAGAAATTGGCATAAAAAAAATTATTTACGATAGTATTACAATTGAACATAAAAAATCGAATAAAAAGCGAAAATCAGAACGTGATGAAGAACAAAAAATATTCGATAAAGAATATTTAGATCAAATCTTATCAATTCATAATACAAGGCAAGCAATTGTCCATTACGAAGAAAAAGATAAAGAAAAAACAATACCGCTAAACGAATTAAATTTTGAAACTACTATTACTGAAGATACCAAACATGAACCACAAGAAACCATTGTCAAAAAATCAACTACGATACTTGAGTTGGTTTCTCTATCAGTAAATGATAAGTTGTCCATTTTAGATGTTGATAAGAAAGGTAAATTCATCTACCTTTCACAAGAACAAGAAAATAATATACGGCAAAAAGCAAAAGAAAACAATACAAACACCTCAATTGTAAAAGCAGTTGTGGGAGAAATAAAACGAAACGAGGTAGAAATTCCTGCTACTTGGTTCTTAATATTAAACTCATTATTTATTATAACATTTGCTCCCCTTTTTTCAAAATGGTGGGAAAGTAAATATAATCCGAATGCAAGTTCAAAATATGGGCTGGGTTTAATTCTTTTAGGTTTAGGATTCAGCGCTTTAGCTTTTGGTTCAATGGGAATTGAAGCCGGAGCTAAAACAGCTTCTGTAAGCCTTATTTGGTTAGTATTTGCCTATTTGTTCCATACATTAGGAGAGTTATGTTTATCGCCAGTAGCACTCTCGTATGTGAGCAAATTGGTACCTGGAAGAATGATCGCATTGATGTTTGGCATTTGGTATATTGCAATAGCAATAGGTAATAAACTAGCTGGGGTTTTAGGAAGCAAAATTGACCACATAACGGAAAGTTATAATATGACTACTTTCTTTTTAATTTTCACACTCGTTCCTATTATTTTGGGAACGATTGGAATTGTTGTAAGTAGATTGATCAATAAACTAATGCACGGCATTCGTTGAAAATTATAGACAGGATGTCGACTCCTTATGTTTTCTGCGATACACCAAGGGTTTATCGTGAACTTCAGTCAGCTTAATCTTTCAGGCTTTTAATTGGTTGGAGGGTATGAATGGAGAATAATACCAGGCACACAAAAGCAATTGAATTGGATAAACAGTAAATTTGCCTAGATGGCAACTACAAGAGTAAATATAAACAGCAATTTGATCGAATGGGCAATTCTCCGTGCCGGACACGAGGTTCAGGAATATTTGCTTGAAAATCCTAAAGTAAAAGAATGGTTAACTAAAACAAAAAAGCCCACAGTCAAACAGCTTGAAGATTTTTCCAGAAATGTCCATGTACCCTTTGGATACCTATTCCTCAAAGAACCTCCTCGTGAAGAGCTTAATTTCCCTTTTTTTAGAACAGGTAGAAATACAACTACAAAAGTTTCACTTAATGTTTATGATGCCATACAAATAGTGCAGAAACGTCAAGACTGGCTTAGCGAATATCTAAGAGAAGGAGATTATGACCCTTTGGAATTCATAGGGAAATTCAATGTAAAAACACCACTCGAAGAAATAGTAAGCGATATAAGAAAAACGCTTGGATTACAAGCCGACTGGGCTGGTTATTACAACACATGGGAACAGGCTCTTGAGTTTTTAGCAAGCCAAATTGAAGAAAAAGGGATAGTAATTAACTTTAGTGGAATTGTTGGAAATAATACAAAAAGAACTATAAATGTCAATGAATGCAGAGGTTTTGTCCTGGCAGATAAATACGCTCCCTTTATGTTTATTAATTCCGCTGATGCCAAAGCAGCACAAATGTTTACGATAGCTCACGAATTAGCTCACTTGTGGATCGGGCAATCGGCAGGATTTGATATGAAAAAATTATTACCATCCGATGACCCTGTTGAAAGGCTCTGTGATAAGGTCGCTGCTGAATTTCTGGTACCTCAAGATCAACTTCAAAAATTTTGGCAAGCAGAAAAAGGATTTCAAAAATTGAGCCTAGCTGCCGTGTGCATTCAGGCAGGTAGGATATTCAAAGTTAGTCCGATCGTTATTGCCAGGAGGGCCCTTGATCTAAAATTAATCCCTAAAAATAAATTCTTCTCTTTTTACAATAATTATGTTTCCCAAATAAATAAGTTAAAACTTAACACAGGAAGCGGAGGTAATTTTTATGCCACATCAAAGAAAAGGATAAGTTTAAGATTCGCAAGTTTCGTGAATAATGCAGTAAAAGAACAAAAACTCTTGTATCGGGATGCATATAAATTAACCGGACTTAAAGGTGACACTTATGCTAATTTTATTAAAGAATATTTTTAGCAGACATGAGTACATTTTTAGTCGATTCAAATTTTTTTATCCAGGCTCACAGAGCAATTTATCCTCTTGACGTTGCTCCAAGTTTTTGGAAAAAAATAAAAGAACTGGCCGGAAATGGGAACATAATCAGCATCGACAAAGTAAAAAACGAGATTTATCAAAACGAAGATGACTTAAAAGCGTGGTGTGAAATTAACCTGCCAGATTCTTTTTTCAATGATTCAAGTGTTGTGTTTGAAGAATATGGAGCAATTGCTATTTGGGCAAATTCAATGTCTGCTCACTATAAACCTTCCGCTTTAGCCGAATTCCTTGATGTAAATGAAGCAGATGCATGGTTAGTAGCTTACGCAAAATATATGGGAATACCTTTAATCACTTACGAAAAGAGCGAACCGTACAGCAAAAAGAAGATCAAAATTCCTGATGTTTGCATCCGGTTTGAAGTTAGTTTTTATTCTACAATTGACATGTTTAGACTACTTGGCCAATCCTTCTAAGCATAAGGATCAAGTTAATTTTAAAAACCTTCTACATAAAAAACAATGAGCATCCACGAACAAATCAGTCAATTAAACATCCTTTACCTTGCGCTCCTTTCCGGGCAATTGATGATTTTCCTTTTGTTGTTTTTGTTCATGGAAGATCATGCAGCGGAACAAATCGCTGAGGAAGTTTCCGGTAGCAATTCATTGACTTTGATCATTCCGTTTTTTTGTGTAGCTACCATCGGCGGAGCTTTTTTGATGTACAACAAACGAAAGGAAGAAGCCAGGCGGTTGAGTGGAAGCATCGAAAATAAACTGGTGCATTACCGGGTTAGTTTTTTGATCCGTGCAGCAATGATCGAAGGCGCAAACCTGGTTGCTCTCCTGTTTTATTTTTTTATAGAACGCAACATCGTTTACCTCGTTTTATTCGCTATCGGGATCGGCGCCTTTATACTCATTCGCCCCACAGCCGATCGGTTTGCGGAAGACTATCAATTGTCCGCCAGCGAACAAAGTGAGTTGAGCAATTCGTTAAAATGAAAATTCAGTAGTATTTTTGGGCAATTTTATCATGGGATCAAAAGTTTTTTTAATATAATTCTTTAATCAAAAAAATAAATTGAAAGATGAAAAGATCACTCACACTTATTATGGCAATGTTTATCCTGTTTGGCATGACACAGGTTGTATCAGCACAGGGAACTCCACAGAAAGAAGCGGACAAAATGGAGAAAAAAGAAATGAAAAAGAAATCCGAAAAAATGGATAACGCCGACAAAAAATCCAAAAAGGATACTTTAAAAAAGAAAGCCGCCGGAGATGAAAAACAACAGCTTCAGCAAGCTGCACCTAAAAGCGACGACAAACAAGCTCCACAAAAAGCTGCAAACGCCGAAGAAGTAAAACCCAGGAAAAACGAACCGCGCCCGTATGTCAGCCAACCTATAGAAAAACCTGCTAAAAAAGAACCGCCTCAGGAACCTCGAAAAGTCGCAACCCCTGAAGATCAACCGCCAAAATAATGGCTTTAGCAGACACACAAAAAAAGGGAACGCAATTGCGTTCCCTTTTTTTTGTGTGTTGACGCCATACAGGCGCTATCCTCAAGGCCCTTCGATCTCGGCGAGCCATTTTTTCAATACATCGCAGGATTGAAACATTCCATCGACCTCAATGTAGGTTGAGTTGATCTTGCCGAACACCCAATCATTGACCGCCTGGTTGATCTTTTGGTCGGTAGCTGCCGCTTTGATCTTCGAATAATCCAGTTGTAAGCTGGCTTTGTGGGGAGCGGTACGCGACTTCAGGAAAACAACCTGGTAGGCGATTTCTCCGGATTGAGTGCGGATTTCGATCGGCGAAGAGTATTCTCCGACATCCATCGTGTCGATGGTGAAATAAATTTCGGGGTCGAGGTCGCCGATCTCGAAGATGGTTTTTCCGGTTTTCGGGTTTTGCAGATCGCCGTCGTTGTTGTAGCTGGGCAGGTTTTTGTCAGAGTAGGTTTTCACAGCCTGTGAAAACGTGATGGAATCTTTTTCCAGTTGTTTTTTAACTTTAAGCAGTGTTTGTTTTGCCAGATCAAGGTCAGCCTGGGTGATCTCCGGTTTTATCAAAATATGGCGGCAATGGATATTGTTTCCCCTTCTGTCGAGGAGTTGCAGGATATGAAAACCAAATTCCGTTTCCACCACTTCCGAAACTTCATCTTTGGAAAGATTGTAAGCTTCCGCTTCAAATTCAGGCACAAAGGTTCCCCGGCGCTGCATACCCAGGTCGCCACCTATCCGCGCTGAACCTGGATCGTGGGAATGCTTCCTGGCCAGTTCTGCAAAATCTTCTTCGTTTTCGACAATGCGTTTTCGCAATTCTTCGATTTTATCAAGCGCAATTTGTCTTTGCTCTTCATTCACTTTCGGGTTGTAAACGATCTCGCCGATCTCTACTTCAGCGTTGAAATATGGCAGGCTGTCGGGATGTATCCGGTTGAAAAAAGCCTTTACTTCGGAAGGTGTCACTTTTATCTCGGAAACGATCTTCGAACGCATCCTTTGCACCAGCAATTGATGCTCGAGGTCTTGCCGGAATGCGTCTTTCACCTGGGAAATGGTTTGGCCGTAGTAGTCTTCAAATTGCTGTACATCGTTGTTCATATAAGCCAGGATCTGGTCGATACGGGCTTGCAACTGCGCTTCTACTTCTTCGGGAGAAACCTCGATACTGTCCAGCCTGGCCTGGTTGAGCAGGAGTTTTTCGGCAAGCAGGTTTTCCAAAATGAGGCAGCGGAAGTCTTCGGGCAAAACGCCTTTTTGTTTTTCGAGCAGATCGTATTGCTCTTCAACATCAGACAGCAGGATCAACTCATTTCCGACGGTTCCCACTATTTTGTCAATGACAGCACGATTTTGTGCAACGACCAAAAAAGGCATCGACAAAATTGCGGCTGCAAAACATATTTTTTTTATAATCATAAAAATTTGATCTTTTATTTTTGGGTGTAGCATTTTCTCAATTTGGTAATAGGTCAAAAGTTGTGGTGTTCCCGATTTCATCGTCCCGCTTTTTCGAGAAAAAGCGGGATTCGCTTCGCTCCGATGTGGTATTATGGTATTATGGTATTGTGGTATTGTGGTATTATGGTGTTATGGTATTATGGTATTATGGTATTATGGTATTATGGTATTATGGTATTATGGTGTTATGGTATTATGGTCAATAACCTATAGTTTTTAACTCATAACTCATAACTCATAACTCATAACTCATGAATTCTGTCTATCGTCTGAAGTCTTATTTAGTATAGATTTTAGCGTTGCTCCGCCTCAATTCCCTTTCATAAATCTCTTCTTTTTTTTCTTCGAGCAGCTCATTTTTTCTCCTGTGGAGGATCACCTTTTTGACCTGGTTTTCAACATAAGCCAATGGGGGGTATTCGTTAGCCGGTATCGTTTCAAAAACCCTGAAAAAATACCGATGGTTTTCATCGGCGGTGATGTAATCCCTTTTTGATAATGAAGAAGCTGAAAAGTCTTTCGGCAAGTGGCGGGTAATGTCCGGCAGATCATACCAAAGACTGTCGTTGAGCATGTAAACCATAGCGTGTGTCCGGCAATAATCCACCAGTTTTTTGTAATCGCTGAGGTCTTCGCTTTTCCAATACTGCTGCAATGCGGATTGGTCCGCAGCACCAAGGGGAATTTTTATCAAATAGCAGCGAAGGATCATATTGTTCAGGCGATATTGTTCTTTGTGTTGTAAATAATATTCGTTCAATTCTTCCGGACGGATCAGCGAATCGAGCTGCTTTTCAACCAATTGTTTTTCATAATTATGGCGGATCAGCGAAGCACGGTAATCCCGGACTAGCACATCGATATTCAGGTCGGATGATATGTTTTTTTCTGCTTCGTGGATCAGCAGGCTTTCGCGGACCCATTTTTCAATATAAGCGTTTACGATCATGACGCTGTCTTCGGGGCTTGTTTTATCAGGGATCATGCCTGCCAGTTCCGAGAGGTACAGCGTTTTGTTAAAAGCCCTAGCCAACAACATATCATTTTTATCAGCAGTTTCAGCGGGGTTGGTGCAGGCTCCGGCAGCCAGCGCAACAGTTACTGCCAAAACAATAATATGTAGTGAATTTATTTTCATCTTAAAGGAACCAGGTATTGCTCAAAAGGTTGTAAAGCCGTTAACTCACTTGACAACTAACCCTTCAAAAACTGCCTGGTTGATGGTAACGGGATATTCTTTTTTTAATTGCTCCAGCCATTTTTTATCCAGAAAGTCCTGATAATCCGCGATCACATAACCACGGGCTTCTTTCAGCGATTTTTCAGCAGGTGGCAAAATAGCTTCGACTTTGTAAAAACTGGAAGCCTGGTTGCGTTTGTTGACTTCAACCTCAGAAACAGAACCAACGCTCCACTCCAGTCCGGCAGGCAGGGTCGATTTATCTTTTTCGAACACTTTTTCCTGCACCGAAAGAATGGTTTCTTCTTCGGTGTTGAATTTAGCGGTCACCTCTTTTGCCGGATATTTTTTCGCCTCCTTAATGATCTGTTCCACCATGTCGGCGCTTTCGGCTTTCAGGGTATAAAGGCTGGTCTCCGCGCGTTCATTCCACTTGTAAGCGTCTTTGCGGCTGTTGTGAAACTCTGCCAACCCGACACTGTCTTGTGAGGCTTTATCCCACACCAGGAGTTTCGTGGCTTCAAACAACAGAATGCCTTCTTCGTATTCGCGCATCAGCGACTTGAACTCCGGGTATTTTATTTCAAGTTGTGTTTCTTCGTATTTCATACAACTTTCATTGACGAATTCGTCGTAGAGCAATTTGACGATCGTCGCTGTTTCCATTTTGCTTCCCTCGCGCATGCGCCGGGAATTGCGCTGGCAGAAATCCTGGAATTCGGCAAGGGTCACTTTGAAATCTTTGCCCAGCGAAAAAATTACATCAGCCGGTTTTTCTTCCGGGGCTTTCCATTTGTAGGTTACAAAAGTTGAATCGAGGCCGACTATAAAATCATCGATGACCTTTGGAAACTCCGTAAAGTTGCTTTCTTTTTTAATGCGGTCGATCATGCTTTGTTCTGCTTTGTTCAGCCGGTTGTAAGCCGGCGCTCTCGATTTCTTATTGTTTTCCTGCATTTTGGTTTGTATCCGCCTCATGGCGATATCTTCCTCTTCCACCGGTTTTTTACTGATCCGTTTGATGATATGCCATCCAATGGAACTTTCTACAGGTTCTGTGAACTCGTTGTCTTTTTCCAAACTAAATGCCGCATCTTCAAAATCTCTGCTCACCTGCCTTACTCCGATGAAACCGACATAGCCGCCCTTTTGAGCGCTGTTTTTATCTTCAGAAAATTGTTTGGCAACATCCTCGAATGCAGCGCCGGATTTTATCAATTGGTAAAGGCTATCGATCTTTGTTTTCGCAGCAGTGTGATCTTGGCTCTTTGCATCTTTACGGACGAGGATATGCCCTACCTCGATCTGGCCGCGGGCATCTCTGATGTCGTTCACTTTTACAAGGTGCAAACCGGCCACGGTTCTGACCATATCGGATACTTTGCCGACCGGTGTGGTGTATGCCGCAGTTTCCATTTCATAAAAACCATCGGGGAATAATGCAGTGAAATATCCGAGCGCTCCGCCGGTTTCTTTGGTGTTATTGTCTTCCGAATATTGTTTGACCAATTCCTCGAAAGCAGTTCCCGACTTGAGTTTCTTTTGAATATCCTTGATCTTTTGCTCGGCGACCTCCACACTTTTTTCATCAGCATTCGGATCGAGTTGGATCATAATGTGGCTGATGTCCACATCTTTCAGGCTGCGCTCGTAGGCTTCTTTCACCAGGCGGTTAGTCACCTCTTTGTCCACGAGATAAGAATTGGCCAATTGGCGGCGGTAGCCTGCAAGCTCGCGCTGAAGCGTAGGCACTGTGTCGAGTTTCATTTCGCGGGCACGTTCCACTTTGAGTTTGAAGTTTTGATACAACTCCAGGTACTCTTCCAGGGAAGCCCTCGAAAAATCTGCTTTATCGCCGTTGGTTTTGGCATAAATGTATTGAAACTCAGAAAGATGAACAGGTTTATCGTTTACGCTGAAAAGCACAGGGTCTGCCTGGCCGTTCAAAAAAACAACGCATCCGGAGATCAATGCAAAAAGCGCAATAATTTGTTTATACATAAACTTAATTATTGAATTGGGTTTAAAAAAATAAGCGTTTTAAAATTGCACCGCAAAATTAGCAATTTTAAACTTTTAAAAGTGGTGTAAATCGGCTAATTTCAATAAAATGCCAAAATATTAACGGATAACCCACAGAACGATCTCCCCTTGCATCGCAACATGAAAAATCCTCCTGGAAAGAACGACTTCTGGAGGATTTTTCAATGGCCTGTTGAAAGCAATAGATTGTTGGTTGATATACTCAAAACTTGAGTGCAATACCGCCGGTCAGGTAGGTCAGGTTGTAACCCAATTCAGCAAAAACACCGAACGAATCGCTGAAATAATAGCGAACGCCGGCGATGAAGGCCGGGTAAACTATGGTTGACGTACGGTCGGCAGAGTTGTTATTTTTAGATGAACGATTTTCAAAATCAAAAACGATCTGAACCGCAGCATATACGTCGAGATCCTCTACAGGAATAACTGTAAAATGATAGGTGCCCCTCGGAGCAACTGCAATTTCAGTGTACCTGTAATCATCTAAAAAAACTGCATTTGTAGCGTACCGTACTCCACCCATCACGCCTAAGCCGATCACGCCGAAATCTCCAGTTTCCCAGATGCCCACTTCGAAAGAAGCAATTGCACCAATCCCAAGCGCATGCCGCCCGCCGACACCGACGCCGAGGTTCAATACTTTTGAGCCGGATTCGTAGGCTTGTGCGGAAAGTTGTTTGGTGTCAAAGAAAAATACACTTGCTAAAATCAGTAAAATGGAAATTTTTTTCATGTTGATGTTTTTTTTGTTTTTAAGAAATTTGGTTAAAAGTTATGATGTTTGCTTCGACAAGCTCAGCCCGCCTGACTGTCGGGCAGGCACAAGTTGGTGTATTGGTGTATTGGTGTATTGGTGTATTGGTGTTGTGGTGTCAGGTATCCGGTGTCTGATGTCTTGTGTCTTGTGTCTTGTGTCTTGTGTCCCGACTTTGTCGGGATCTACGCTACGCTTCGATCTGATGTCTGATGTCTGATGTCTGATGTCTGAAATCTAAAACACAAGGTAATATTTTTTGAAAATAACTCGAATGCGTTTCAATCCTGAAAATAAATCCTTTTTATCCGCTCGGATAAATTGGTGAATACTTCGTAAGGGATGGTTTGCAGGCATTCGGCCAATGCTTCCACCGGCCATTCTTTCCCGAAAATAATCGCCTCGTCGCCCTCCTTCAAAGCTGTGATGCCAGTGACGTCCACCATCGTCATATCCATGCAGATATTGCCGATGGTAGGAGCCTTCTTTCCGTGGATGAGCACGCTGTAATGTCCATTTCCGGCTTTTCTCAAAAAACCATCTGCGTAGCCAATGCTGATCGTGGCAATTGTTTTGGGTTTGGTAATCACGCCGCTTCTTCCGTAACCCACTGTGGTATTGGCAGGAACTTTCCTGATCTGTGAAACGGAAGCTTTCAATGTATGGACGCGTTCCAATTGATCGCTGATAAGCCCGCTTTCGTCGATACCGTAAAGCCCGATGCCCAGACGGACCATTTCCCATTGGTATTGTGGAAAACGCGTGATCCCATTTGAATTGAGGATGTGTCTGAGCGGCTTGTAACCCAAAGATTTTGCAATTTCCTCGTAGAGCCTGAGGAAAGTTTTTATTTGTTTTTTTGAAAAATCATCCTGCTCCGGATTTTCGCTGGCTGCAAGGTGAGAAAAGACGGACTTGATGGTGATGCTGCGGTTTTGTTTCAGCAACTCGCACAAATTGCGGATGTCTTTTTTTTCAAAACCGAGGCGTCGCATTCCTGTGTCCAGCTTGAGGTGGACGGCGATGTTCTGATCCTGTGGTAAGGCATGCAACAATTGTTTCAACAAGGTTATACTATAGATTTCAGGCTCCAGCCGGAAGCGGATCAGGCTGTCAAAAGTTGCTTCTTCAGGATTTAAAACCATGATCGGCAATTGAATGCCTTCCTTTCGCAGTTGTATTCCCTCGTCAGCATAAGCCACAGCGAGGTATTCGACCTTCTGGAATTCAAGGAGTTTCGCTACCTCAGCGCTTCCGCTTCCATAAGCCGCCGCCTTTACCATCACCATCATTTTGGTTCCCGGCATTAAAAGCCCGCTGTAAACATTCAAATTTTGAACGAGCGCATTGAGGTCTATCTCCAGGACGGTTTTATGGTTTTTTTGTGCAAGGCGATTGGCTATTTTTTCAAACTCAAACTGTCGTGCTCCTTTCAACAGGATAATTTCTTTCTCAAAATCATCGGGGTTAAAATTCATCAAAAAGCTGGAGGTATCCGGGAAAAATTGCGCTGATATGGTTTTCGGAAGACTTTTTTTGATGATGGAAACTTCGGTTCCGATGCCGATCAGTTTGCTGATCTTTTTTTCAGAAAGCAGTTGAGCTACCTTGTTGTAAAGCTTTTTTGAGTCCATCCCGGTTTGCAAAATATCTGAAAGAAATAGCGTGCGGTTGGCGTATTGCTCCTGCTGTTGTAAAAAATCGAGCGCGATTTGCAAAGATGCCAGGTCGGAGTTGTAACTATCGTTGACGACTTTGCAATTGTTGATGCCTTCTTTCAGTTCCAGCCGCATGGCAACGGGTTCGAGCCGTTTCATTTTTTGATTGATAATGTTTGGGTCGAAACCCAAAAACAGCAGCACAGCCCAGCAATGAATAGCATTTTCTATGGAAGCCTGATCGGAAAACGGAATTCGGATAAAAACCTGCTTTTTTTGGTAAATTCCTTCAATGATGGTTTCGCCATGAAGTGTGGCCGATTCCTTGACAATTTGCAGGTCAGCCGGATGAAACTTCGACCATGAAAACAGTTTTTTCCTTTTGAGCAAGTTGATCTGTTTATCAACCGCTTTGTAGTCTTTGCAATATATAATGGCGGAGCTATTTTTAAACAACTTCAACTTTTCGCTGATCTTCTGTGCCGATGATTTGAAACCGGCATCGTGTGCCGGGCCGATATTTGTAAAAATGCCGACCTCACAATCGATGATCGGTTGCAGGTTTTGCATCTCCCCGGAGGTAGAAATGCCTGCTTCAAAAATGCCCATTTCGTGTTCCAGCTCGATCTGAAGAATTGCCAGAGGAACGCCGATCTGCGAATTATAACTTTTAGGACTACGAACGATGTTGAAATCATCGTGCAAAAGTTGGAACAGCCACTCCTTGACGATTGTCTTTCCGTTGCTTCCGGTGATGCCGATGGTTTTTAACTGAAATTTTTTACGGTGGAAGACAGCCAGGCTTTGCAGTGCCGCCAGAGCATTTTCTACTTTTATAAAATTGGCGTCCGGATAATTTTCCACAGACACAGTTTTGGATACCACGAAATTCCTGACCCCTGCGTTGTACAGTTCATCAATAAAACGGTGGCCGTCGCTCCGCATCCCGGTGAAGGCAAAAAACAAAGCAGATTTCGGGAAAATGACCTTCCGGCTGTCGTACAAAATATGATCGACAGCGTAATCGACGGGCTTATTCAGCCATTGACCGTTGATGATGGTCTGTATATCTTTTATTGGATAGTACATTAATTTCGGATGATCGGGCGATAATTTTTATAGATCGAAGCCAATATCTTTGCGATAATATTTCCCTTTGAAGTCGATCAGCTTCGCATTTTCATTTGAGTATTTTATAGCCTCGCGAAAGTCGTTGCCAAACGAAGTGACGGCTATTACTCGGCCGCCGTTCGTTACGATGTGACTGTTTTCGGCTTTTGTTCCGGCATGGAAAATTAAGCTGTTTTTAATATCCGGAATGCCATTGATGATTTTACCTTTTTCGTAAGCTTCCGGATAACCGCCTGCCACGAGCATGACCGTTGCGGCAGCTCTCGGATCCATTTTGATCTCGATGTCACGGAGCGTGCCATTGTCCAGCGACTGGAAAATTTCAACGAGGTCATTTTGCAAACGTGGGATGACCACCTCCGTTTCGGGGTCACCCATCCTACAATTGTATTCGATCACAAAAGGCTCGGCATCCACGAGGATCAAACCCAGAAATATAAAACCTTTGTATTCAATATTGCGTTGTTGAAGCCCGGAAATGGTTGGTTTGATGATCCTGTTTTCCACCTTTTGCATGATGAGATCATCGACAAACGGAACCGGAGAAACTGCGCCCATGCCTCCTGTGTTGAGGCCGGTGTCACCTTCGCCGATGCGTTTGTAATCTTTTGCTACGGGAAGGATTTTGTAATCCTTTCCATCGGTAATCACAAACACCGAAAACTCGATACCATCCAGAAATTCTTCAACGACGACGCGACTACCCGCCTGTCCGAATTTGCCGCTCAGCATACTGTTGAATTCGGCAATGGCTTCATCGGCGCTTTGGCAGACCAGCACCCCTTTACCGGCTGCGAGGCCATCGGCTTTCAGGACAATGGGCGGTTTTTGCAATTTCAAATATTCCAATCCATCAGTGCGGTTTTCCAGGGTAAATTCTTTGTAAGCAGCAGTGGGAATTTTTAACTCCGCCATGAATTTTTTTGCGTAAGCTTTACTTCCTTCGAGCCTTGCGCCTTCCGCAGAAGGGCCTACAACATTAATGACCTTCAGTTGTTCATTCTTTTTAAAAAAATCCCAAATTCCATCAACTAAGGGAGCTTCCGGCCCTACGACGACCATTTGGATTTGGTTTGCAATTACAAATTTTGCAATGCCGTCAAAATCAGTCGTTTTAATGTCGATATTTGTGCCGGCGGATGCAGTGCCGGCATTACCAGGAGCAATGAAGAGTTTTTTGCACAAAGGGCTTTGGGAGATTTTCCAGGCGAGAGCATGTTCTCTGCCGCCGCTTCCGATCAATAGTATGTTCATACTTTTTTTTGGTGGTAAAGATAAAAACGAATTCCTTTGTGATTAGCCCAGAAACTTTTAATTTACAATTATGAGAAAAGTAGAGGTTCAATTATTTGCAGCATTGACGGATCACTTTGGCCGTGAAATGATAGTCGAAACAGAGGATACTCCAAAGGTAGCGACAGTAATTGAAGCTTTGGAAAGAGAAAAACCAAAGGCTGTAGGCCTGCTCAGGGATTGCCGCTTTGCAGTTAATGAAAATTTTGTGGACTTAAATTATGAATTGAACGATGGTGAAAAAGTCTTTATCATCCCGCCCTCCAGCGGTGGGTAGTAAACATATCAGCGCTGAGCCGATCGACCTCGTGAAGGCCATTTCCGATGCGCATCATCCGAAAGCGGGAGCGGTAGTGCTTTTCAGCGGCGAAGTCCGCAACCATAGCGCTGGCCGTGAAGTCTGCTTTTTGGATTATGAAGCTTACGAGGCGATGGCAGATAAAATGATCGATGAGATCGTGGAAGTCGCGAAAAAGAAGTTTGAATTACACCATGCGGTTTGCGTTCATCGCATCGGGAAAGTAGCAGTTTGCGAAACGGCCATCGTTGTGGTAACCTGCTCCTCTCATCGGGCAGAAGCTTATGCCGCCAACCGCTATATCATCGATCGCGTAAAACACGAAGCGCCGATCTGGAAACGCGAACACTTCGCAGATGGCAGCATCGAATGGGCGCACAATTGCAGTTGCCATGACCACCACCCTCACCAGAAAAAAACAGGTTGAAAAAACAAGGAAACCCTCCACGAGAATCCTCTGCCCGGAGTATTCCAATTGATAAAATTTTGTACCTTCGCACCACATTTTCAGACAGCTACTATGATCTCTTATGTGAAAGGTACCATCACTTTTAAATCACCGACTTTTGTTATAGTTGAAACAGGCGGAATAGGATATCATATCAATATCAGTCTGAATACCTATGCCCGGATAGAAAAGCTGGAGGCCGTTAAAATACTTACCCATCTGCACGTTAAGGAAGATAGTCATACACTTTATGGTTTTGCCGAAGAGGCGGAAAGAAACTTGTTCATATTGCTGCTGTCGGTATCGGGCATCGGGCCTAATACAGCACGGATTTTGTTGTCATCAATGAGTGCAGAGGAAGCTCGCGCAGCTATTATTTCCGAAAACGTATTAGCCTTCAACAAGATCAAAGGGATAGGCCCCAAGACAGCAAAACGTATTATACTTGACTTAAAGGATAAATTATTGAAAGATTCCGGCGAAAGCCCGATCGCTTTGGGTGTTCAGGATAATACAAAACGCGATGAGGCGTTATCTGCTTTGTTGGCTTTGGGCTTTTCGAGGGTACATGTACAAAAAGTTTTGAACAAAATACTTTCCGAGCAACGCGAAGTCGCCAGTGTTGAAGAATTGATAAAATTGGCATTAAAACAGCTTTCTTGATTTCGTGATACCAACTTTGCTTCCCGGATAATTTAATACAGCTTACTAAACATAACCGGTCGCTTTTTCGTATGCATACAGCGCTTTTGCAATGCTAAAAATGCCTGCGAAGAAATTACAGAAAAACTAATTTGTTAAAATTTTTAACTTAAATAAAAGCGAATAACTTTTGACGTTATTCAATTAGCTTGTTCCAGAAATTACGACAACTATCATAAATTATTGAATGTCAGATTTTTACGACGGGCAAAAATTACTTTTGGAATAAAGGAATTGAAACATAATTAAAAAAAGAAAAGTCTTCAATTAAGTTTTACACCGACCTAAGCATGATGAATCGAGAGTTGATTGAGGATGCTCATTTCCCATGTAAAAAATTATGAATATAGGACACATTCTACTCAGTATTCTGTTTATTTCAGGGATTGTTACTTATTCTTTTGCGACATTCAACGGAGGAGCAAATTTAGATGATCCATACTCGCTCGAGTACGTCATTTCACAAGATACCATACCTTTACAGGAGCGGTTTGGAGATTTTTTAAATGACCGCCCTTACAATCCCTTCGACCTCAACGATCCGAGTGTCATTCAACAAGAAGTAGAATACGACCCCGAAACCGGTAATTACATCATCACCGAAAAGATCGGCGACGAGTATTACCGTGATCCAACCTACATGACTTTCAACGAATATATGCAATGGCGGGCTAATCAGCAGGAATCCGAATATTTCGAACAACTGGCTGGATACAGCGACGGAAATACTACGGAAAGCGGTCTCGTCGATCCGATCGCCAAATTCGATATAAACAAGAACCTCATTGACCGGTTGTTTGGCGGATCGACCGTGGATATCCGACCGCAAGGTTCCATAGGGTTGACTTTTGGCGTTGATTTCCAGAAGGTTGAGAACCCAAGCCTCACGCTCAGGCAACAAAGGCAGGGCGGGTTTAATTTTGACATGGACATCCGGATGAACGTGACCGGAAAGATCGGCGAAAAACTGAACCTTTCAATGAATTACGACACCCAGGCTACTTTTGATTTTGACAACCAGATGAAAATCCAATACGACAGTGAGGCTTTTTCAGAGGACGACATTCTCAAAAAAATAGAAGCCGGAAATGTCAGTATGCCCTTGAGAGGATCATTGATTCAGGGCAGTCAAAGCCTTTTTGGTATAAAAACCGAATTGCAATTTGGAAAATTGTATCTCACGCTGCTCGCCTCGCAGCAGAAGTCCCGGCGTCAAAACTTGCAGATACAAGGCGGCGCACAGGTGCAGGAATTTGAAGTGCGGGCTGATGAATACGATGAAAACCGCCACTTCTTCCTGACGCACTACAACCGCGAAGTATTTGAAAGGTCGCTGGTAAACCTGCCTCAGATCAATAGCCTTTTTACAATAAACCGAATAGAGATTTGGATCACCAATGATCGCAACGACCCCGATAATGTAAGGGACATTGTAGCACTGGCTGACATCGGTGAATCATCGCAGATCACCAACAGCAACCCGCAATTCCAGTTGCCTCCTTCGCCCAGGTATCCCGATATTTTTGGTGAACGAGGATTGCCGGGCTTTCCCGTAGCCGCTTTCAACAATGCACAGAACATCAACGACGCCAATAACCTGTACAATGCGATACTGAATAATCCACAGGTGAGAAGCATTGACAAGTCGGTTTCAATTTTACAAAACGTCATGGGGCTTCAGCAGACAAAAGACTTTGAAAAAGTGAGCGCCAGGCAATTGTCTCCTAACGAGTATATCGTCAATCACGAGTTGGGGTTTGTGTCATTGAATGTAAATGTCCAGCCCGACCAGGTACTCGGTGTAGCTTTTGAATACGATTACAACGGAAAAACCTACAAAGTCGGGGAATTTGCAAACGATACTTATTCACCGGATTCGCTGGGCGTCTTGTTTGTGAAAATGCTGAAAAGTACGGCTCAACGGGTTGACTTGCCCGCCTGGGATCTGATGATGAAAAACGTTTATTCCATCGGCGCTTTCCAGGTCAACCAGGAGGATTTTAAACTTGATATTTTGTATGATGATCCGGGAAAAGGATTGAAACGTTTTATTCCGGATTCGGAACTCGCGGGTATTCCGCTGCTTACGGTTTTCAACCTCGACAAGCTCAACGTACAGGGAGACCCTAACCCCGATGGGATATTTGACTTTGTGCCCGGGATCACGATCAATCCCAGGAATGGACGTGTTATGTTTCCGGTGCTGGAGCCATTCAGCCGAACGATCAGCAACAGAATTTCAAGCCCGACTTTGAGGCAGAAATATGATTATTACGTCTTGTATGACTCCACGCTGACCAGGGCGCGCGAATACCAGGAGCTGAACCGGTTTATCATAAAAGGCAAATACAAATCGAGTGTATCTTCCGAATTTTCATTGGGCGCTTTCAATCTTCCTCAAGGCTCTGTGACTGTTAGAGCCGGCGGTCAGGTATTGATCGAAGGAAAAGATTATGAAGTCGATTACAGCACGGGTAGGGTTCGGATACTAAACGATGCGTACCTGAATTCGGGTTTGCCGATCGATATCTCATTTGAAGACAATACGCTTTTCGGGTTTCAAACCAAAGCGCTGCTTGGAGTGCGTGCAGATTATGAGATCAATAAGAATTTTAATATTGGCGCTACGCTGATGCATTTGTACGAACGCCCATTTACACAAAAAGTAAATGTCGGCGACGATCCGGTCAGGAATAATATCTACGGCTTAGATTTGAATTTCAGCAGCGAAGCGCCCTGGCTGACCAAAGCTGTAAATGCCTTGCCGGGCCTCAACACTAAAGCGCCTTCCAATATTACCGTCAGCGCAGAAACCGCATACCTCGACCCGGGACACTCCAGGGCGATCAACCAGGGCCGTATGGAAAATGGTAAAATTGACAAAAGCGGCGTAGTGTATATCGACGACTTTGAGGGAAGTACCAGCAGCTTTGATCTTCGAGCGCCTTCCAACCGCTGGGTTATGGCCAGTGTTCCCCAAAACGATGAATTCAACAACAACCCGCTTTTTCCCGAAGCTGCTTTGATCAATAATCTGAGGTATGGCGCCAACCGCGCAAGACTCAACTGGTACCGGATCGATCAGGCTTTGCAAACCTCGAACACCGGGGATCCTTACACGATGGCTATACCGCAGGCCGAAGTGTTTCCGAATCTGACCATTCCTCCCGGCCAAAGCAATATCATCCAGACTTTCGACCTGTCGTATTACCCCGACGAAAGAGGGCCGTATAATTTTGATGTTCCGAGCGGAACGGAATACTCGAAAGGCCTCACGCCAGATGGCGGCCTCGCACAACCGGGAACCCGGTGGGCGGGCATCATGCGGGATCTGACCACCAATGATTTTGAAGCGGCCAATATTGTTTACCTTGACTTCTGGCTTTTGGATCCTTTCCTGACCAATGAAGGAAACAATGGAACCATTTACTTCAACCTGGGCAACATTTCCGAAGATATTTTAAGAGATTCCCGAAAGTTTTTTGAAAACGGCTTACCTACCGGCGCTACCAATAACAACCAAGTGGATTACACCGTGTGGGGACGAATTCCCAGGGCGCCGGCTATCACCAATGCTTTTGTAAACGACCCCGCGCTCCGGGCGCTACAGGATGTAGGGTTGGACGGTCTGGATAACGAGATGGAACGCCAGCATTTTAGCGATTACCTGGCGGCAATTACGAATAGCGGATTGAGTCCCGATGCAAAGGCTGAGATCATGGCAGACCCTTCCAACGATGATTATAAATACTTTTTGCATCCTGATTATGAGCAGCAGGGCGCGACCATACTTGAAAGGTATAGCAAATTCAACAACCAGGAAGGCAATACCGGAGAACCGGCGGATGGCCGCCCGACCTCTTCGACAAACCTGCCCGATTCGGAAGATATCAACATGGATAACACGCTGAATGAATCTGAGGCGTATTTTCAATACAAAATCGAACTGAAAGACGATGACCTGGATGGACGGCTTGATTTTGAAAGCAATCCTTTAGTGAATACTGTGATCACTTCATTGGATGGTCAACGCACTTGGTACAACATCAGGATTCCGCTGGATTCTTATGATGCAAAGGTTGGGAGCATCCAGGATTTCCGCTCTATCCGTTTTATCAGGATGTATTTGAAAGATTTCGATAATCCGGTGACTTTGCGGTTTGCACGCCTCGAGCTGACCAGAAATCAATGGCGTCGGTTTCTAAGGAATTTGCAAATATATCAGGATCCGGGTGAGATCGATACACAGGGGCCGGAAGATGCAACTGTGAAGTTTGATATAAACTCCGTGAACATTGAGGAACACAGCGAAAAAATCCCTTTCAGATATGTGTTGCCTCCCGGCATCGAGCGCGAACAATCTGTCAATGCTACTTTCCCTGACATATTGCAAAACGAACAATCCATTTCAATGGAGGTTTGCAACCTTCAGCCCAATTCCGGTCGTGCTGTTTATAACAACCGGCAACTGGATATGCGGGTGTATGAAAAGTTGAAAATGTTCGTACACGCCGAAGCTGTCAATGAAATGGGCGACCTGAACGCCATTAACGATGGCGACCTGACGGTATTTATGCGCATCGGCAGCGATTTTGAAAATAATTATTACGAATACGAAATCCCATTGGTCATGTCGCGAAACAACACCCTCGCTTACCATGATCCATTGTACAAGGAGGAGGTTTGGAAAGCCATGAACAATTTCGATATTACGATCAAAAAGCTGGAAGAACTTAAAATTTTGCGCAATCAAATGATCGGGTCGGGGGCTTCGCTCAACCAGCCTTTCGAGCAAACAGACATTGTGACCATCGGAAATGTGGCTCGCGAAGGTAAAATGCGGATAAAAGGCAACCCGTCGCTCGGATATGTTAAGGGAATTATGATCGGGGTAGCCAACAGGAGTAACCAAACTCAATGCTTTGAGGTGTGGATGAACGAACTCCGCCTGAGCGGGCTTGATGAGCGAGGAGGCGTGGCTGCCATCGGAAAGATCGATGCGACGCTGGCAGACTTTGGTACGGCTACCGTTGCCGGAAACTATCGTTCCATAGGTTTTGGCGGGCTTGAAGACAAAGTACATCAGCGCTCCCGCGAAGAGGTCGTTCAGTTTGATGTAGCTACCAACCTCGAGTTGGGGAATTTCCTGCCAGCCAGCACTGGGATCAAAATTCCTTTTTATGCACAATATTCACAAACCATAAGGACGCCCGAGTTCGATCCCTACGATCTGGATATTCCGCTGAAAGAAAAGCTAAATGCCGAAACCGATGGTGCAAAACGCGATTCGCTCCGTAAACAGGCGATTGATTTCACCGAGATACAAGGGTTTAATTTTACCAATATTAGAAAAGAAAGAACCGGCAAGAGCGCCGGCAGAAAGCCGATGCCCTGGGATATCGAAAATTTCAGTTTCACCTATGCTTTTACAAAAATCACCCACCACGATCCCATCATCGAGTTGGATGAGATAAAAAGGTATAATGGGGCTTTGGATTATACTTTTAGTTTCAGGCCAAAATTCTTTACACCTTTTAAAAAGTTGATAAAAAAAGATAAATACCTGAAGTTCTTTACGGAGTTTAATTTCAATCCGGTCCCCAACTCTTATGCTTTCAATACGGATGTGAACCGCCAGTTTCAAACTACCAAATTCAGGTTTACCGATGATACCCCGCTTTACAGCACATATTTTAATAAACAGTTTACCTGGGACAGAAGCTATAACCTGAAGTGGGATATGGCCAAATCACTGATCTTTAATTTCAATGCCATCAATCTCGCCGTGATCGATGAACTGCCCCAGTTTAATCAGGAGGGATTTCCAACTCCAGAGGAGGATATTAAAAAATATATGTGGGACAATATCAAAAAGTTTGGCAGACCCAAAAACTATAGCCACTCTTTTAATCTCAACTGGACATTGCCCATCAAACACATCCCCTTCATGGATTTTGTCACCGTGAAAGCGCTCTACCAGGGAGATTACAACTGGAGCGCTGCCGCTTTGAATACGGTTGCGCTTGGGAATGTCATACAAAATGGACAACGACGACAACTCAATGGCGATTTTAACTTTGAGACGCTTTATAATAAATCGAAATACCTGAAAAGCATCAATTCACCAGCCCGGAATACCGGAAGAGGCAGCCAGCAAAACCAAAGCCGGCTCAATCAGGGAGACGACAAAGGCGGACGACCGGACGATCCAAGAAGATCGACAACCGACGGTGATCCTGGTGGTAATGAAGGCGGCGAATCCGGGAAAAAAGAAAAACGAAAGCGCGATGGTGTGCCTTCGACGGCTGAAAGAATAGCGATTCGTCCGCTGATGATGCTCCGAAAAGCCAGGCTTTCGTACTCTGAAAACTACAGCACCATCATACCGGGATTTATGCCGCAAAGCGAAATTCTCGGATTGTCGCCGGGTTTCGATGCACCCGGCTGGGATTTTGTAGCCGGCTGGCAACCCGATATCGGCACTACCGATAATGAAAACGACTGGCTCACAAGAGCCGCCGGAAAAGGCTGGATGTCAGACGATGTCTTTCTCAACCAACAGGTTCAGCAAACCTACACGGAGTCGTTCGACGCCAGAGTGACTATAGAGCCTTTCAGTGATTGGAGGATCGAATTGCTGGCAACGAAAAATTTCTCCAGAAACAAATCTTTGTATTTCAAAGACACCCTGCTCGACGTCGAATCCGAGATCAGGCATGTCCTCCCGCGCGAAGTAGGGTCATTTACAATTTCTTACTTTGCGATGAATACCCTTTTCAAGGATGATATCGTACAGTTGGTGGAGTTGTTTAAAAATTTTGAAAACAACCGTATCATCATTTCACAAAGAATTGGGGCGGACGAGCCAGGCTCTCATACTGAAGACGGACCGGACTATAAGTTTGGCTATGGCCGTGCACAACAGGATGTACTGATACCCGCCTTCCTTGCCGCATACACAAATAAAGATGCGAACACCATAGAATTAGCCAATGATTACACCACCGTGCTGCTGAAAGAAATGCCCCGTGTAAACTGGAATGTGATTTACGACGGGTTGTCCAAGTTGCCTCGGTTTAAAGATATATTTGCCAGGTTTTCCATCGCTCATGGCTATCAATCTACCCTGACGGTCAATTCGTTCAATACGGGAAACAAGTACGAAAACCAATCGCAGGAAAGGATTTTGGACCTCAACTCGAGTTACTATTCGCGATTTGAAATTCCGGCAATTGTAATTTCAGAACAGTTTACCCCGTTGTTTGGGATCAGGTCAGAGCTGCGAAACGGCATGGCGGTAAACGTGGAATTCAAAAAATCGCGGATGCTTTCTATGAGCTTTATCAGTTACCAACTGAGCGAAACCAAAACCACCGAATATGTTATTGGGCTGGGTTACAGGATGCAAAATGTGGTGATCGGTTTCCTTCAACCCAAAAACCAAAGACAGAACAGGCGCAGGAATCCACCTGCGGGACAAGGGCAACAACAAGAAGGAAGCGACCTCAATTTTATAGTTGATTTTTCATTGCGCGACGACATCACGATCAACCACATCCTCGATCAAAATGTAGCTGAACCGACAAGAGGGATGAAGCAGATCCAGTTTGCTCCTTCAGTGGATTACAATATCACCAGGCAACTCAATGCCCGGCTATTTTTTAATTATGGCAGAACTATTCCGAAAACTTCTGCTTCATTCCCAATTACCACAACCAGCGGGGGAGTCACCATCACTTTCTCCCTGAACTAGCATTTAACTTTTTTCCCGCTTCTGCGGTTTACAAATGTTACCGGGGGATTATGGGTTTGAAAACTTTACAATTGTCTGGAGTTTTTTTGGATCAAAAAACAGTTCAAAGAAGGTTGGAATCAGTAAGCGTTTTCAACAATTTGTACGACAGAAAAACTAATGTGCTTTGCGATAAGAAACGGGGGTTTTAATTCTTATAATTTATTGTAAAAAATATGTTTAAATATTTGCAATACAACTTTTTGGGATGTAATTCCGGGTCATTTTTTCATAATCGCAATGCTGGATTTTTAAAAGTTAAATGTAAGTTAAACCAAAAAAAAGGGGTAGGGCAAAGTATAAATTTGTAATAGGCAGTTTGTAACTTTCGTTTTCCAGTCAGGCCTTATTTTAAAGGTAAATTCCAGTTTTTTTAAAGGTTTATCAATGAATAAGAAAGCAATTTGGGTGATAATCGGGCTGATGAGCGCTGCGCTAATCGGGATTATCGTATTGCAGACTTATTGGATCAGATGGGCGATTCAACTGAACGAAGATCGCTTTGATAAAGACATTATTGCTGTTTTGAACCGCGTGGCTGACAAACTCCAGATCGCTGAAAATATCAAAGACAACCTGGAAGTTTTCAACCAACCGATCGGCGAAAATACAACTGCCTGGAAACAAAAAGTTTATCAAAATTTCAAACAAGGCTCAAAAGACCTGATCGCAGAAAACCTCGATGGTAAAAACCTGGAGTTCGACAGTACCCAACTGAAGCAATCCGGCCTTTTTATTCATCTGGATGACAAAAACGAATGTCGTTGCCCTGATTGTGAACGCGAGCGGTTTGAACGCTATGAGCAGCAGGTCAAATACTGGGAAAGAATGCAAATCAATAAACTGCTCAATCCCGAACCGATCACACATCGCATCGAACTGAAGATGCTGCATGAATCCCTCGCCAATGAGCTTGCCAACCGCTTTATCGACATAGATTTTCATTACGGAGTATATTCGCACAAGGAGAAATCTTTTGTCATCATCGACGGGCATTACGTGGTGCGCGATAACAGCCCGCAAACCTATACCACAGGCACCAAAACACTGTATAATTCGGAATACAACGTCGATCTCTACCCCGACGATATCCAATCTCCGGGTCTGTTGATGGTACATTTTCCAGGAAAGACCAACCTTGTTTGGCGAACGGTTTGGAAAACCCTCGTGGGGTCGATCATATTTACCGGGCTTATACTGTTTTGTTTTGCTTACACCATCCAGGTGATTTTCTTCCAGAAAAAAGTCGGCGAGATGAAGTCGGATTTTATCAACAACATGACGCATGAGTTCAAAACCCCGATTGCTACGATCTCATTGGCTGCGGATTCGATCACAAGCCCGCTGGTTGCCAGTGATGCCGGAAAGGTGCGTCGTTTTGCCGAGATCATCAAACAGGAAAACAAGCGGATGAACAACCAGGTGGAAAAAGTGCTGCAAATGGCCTTGATCGACAAAAACGATTTTCAACTGAAAATATCGGATATAAACCTCCACGATGTGATCAATCAGGCAATTGAAAACGCAGCGTTGCAAGTTGAGAAAAAAGACGGGGAGATCATTGCCGAGCTTGAAGCATCGAATCCTGTCATTCAGGGGGACGTCACCCACGTGACGAATATTATCCACAACCTGCTTGACAATGCAAACAAATATACTCCGGCAAATCCGCAGATTTCCGTGCATACTCGTAACATAAATAATGGCGTTGAAGTTATAGTAAAAGACAATGGTATCGGAATGACCAAAGAAGCCAGAAAGCATATTTTTGATAAATTTTACAGGGTTCACACCGGAAACCTGCATGATGTGAAAGGATTCGGATTAGGCTTGAGCTATGTTAAAGCCATGATCAATGCGCACAATGGCCAGATCGACGTCAAAAGTGAATTGGGCAAAGGAAGTAGCTTTATACTTTTTTTCCCGTTTTTGAGTTTTAATAGTTAAAATCAAAAGTACCTACTTATAATCCAAATCGAAAAAGACTTTACAATGGCAACAAATAACAGGATCCTACTTGTTGAAGACGATCAAAATTTTGGAGATGTACTTCGTTCTTACCTCGAAATGCACGACTATGAAGTGACCCTTGCAACCGATGGCGTGGCTGGTTTGGAAAGCTATAAAAAGGCGGAATACGATCTTTGCATCTTTGATGTGATGATGCCTAAAAAAGACGGGTTCACCCTGGCCAAAGAGGTTCGCGAAATGGACGGAGATATGCCTATTATCTTCCTGACCGCCAAAACCATGAAAAATGATGTTTTGCAGGGTTTCAAAATCGGCGCCGATGATTACATCACAAAACCTTTCAATTCTGAAGAGTTGTTGTACAGGATACAGGCG